>JANNFT010000449.1:0-2319 GCA_031380185.1 Pseudomonadota bacterium | reverse complement strand
CTCACTCGTATTGCCGCGCAGAGAATGTAGTCTGAGCATCAGCAAACAAAATGTAGGTTGGGTAGAGGAACGAAACCCAACATCACTTCGTCATGGCAAACCTGTTGGGGTTCGTTCCTCACCCCAAACTACGCGCTGCTCTCGAATGCTTTGGTCGGGGGCGGGAATGACGAGAGTGTTCCTTAATGTGCCTTCAAGGATGCAACACTATGCTAGGCCAGCCGCCCACCCCGTATCCGTGCAGCTTCCGGTTGGGTCGACTTATTTCGTTCTGAAGCTCACTACATGTTGCCACGGCAGCGTTCTGGCGGTGCGTTCCCAGATTAGTCCGTTCTGCGACGCCTCGCGGCGAATTTGTGCTTCGCTCATTTTGTGCAGTGGCTTGATGGGCACGCGTGGATCCTCGGCGCGATATTCTACGAACACGATCCGTCCGCCCGGCCGCAGCGCGCGGGTGATGCTGGTCAACATTTCGCTCGGAAATTCGAGTTCGTGATAAACATCGACCATAATCGCGAGATCGGCGACGCTATCTGGCAGCGTCACGGATTTTTCCGAGCCGAGCACCGGTTTGATGTTGGCGAGCCCGGGCCGTATCGCAACGGCGTTAAGCATTTCGATCATCTCGGGCTGAACGTCAATGGCGTACACTTTGCCGTTGGGGCCGACCAGCGATGCCATGCGTCGCGAGTAATAACCGGTGCCGGCGCCGACATCCATCACGTCCATGCCAGGCTTCAGTCCCAACTCGCGCAACAATAAATCGCCGCGCTCTTCTCGCTCGCGTTCCTCGCGCTCAAGCCATTGCGCGCCTTGCCAGCCCATGAGTTGGGCGATTTCGCGGCGCATGTACGTCTTGCCGATGCCATCGGCCGTTGCCGGAATTTTGCGGTAGAGATCTGCGCTCGCATCCGCTAAGGCGGATGCGATATACGCGACGCCAAGCGCAATTGCGACTAACGCGCTGTGGCGAGCGAAGGAAAGTAAACGATTGTTGCTACAGGGTATCGGCGGCTTCATGCAAAATTTGCAACTGCGCCAGTCGCGCGTACATCCCGCATTGACCGAGCAACTGGCTCGGCGCACCGGATTCGACTACTTTTCCGCCGTCGAGCACGATCACTCTATCGGCGCGGCGCACGGTCGATAAACGATGGGCGACGATTAGCGTGGTGCGATGTTGCGTCGCCGATTCGATCGCGCGCTGCACCGCTTGTTCCGATTCCGCGTCGAGGGCGCTGGTGGCTTCATCAAGCAGCAGCAACGGCGCGTCCTTCAGAATCGCCCGCGCGATGGCGATGCGCTGCCGCTGGCCACCGGACAAACGCACGCCGCGCTCGCCAAGAAAAGTTTGATAGCCTTGCGGCAATGATACGAGGAAGCCATCGGCCTGGGCGGCGCGCGCAGCCGCGATGACTTCAGCGTCGGTCGCGCTCGGTTTGCCGTAACGAATATTCTCCATTGCATTGGCGGAGAATATGATCGTGTCCTGCGGGACGATGGCGATGGTTTCGCGCAATCTCGCAAGCGGCCACGCGGACAAGTCCCGATCATCGATAGCAATCGCACCGGATTGTGGATCGTAGAAACGCAATAGCAGTTGAAATAAGGTAGTCTTGCCGGCGCCCGACGGGCCGACGATAGCGACGGTTTCCCCGGCCGCCACGCTTAAAGATAAATGATCGAGCGCCGGCGCGAGCGGCCGCGAAGGGTAATGGAAAATCACATCGCGAAATTCCACGGGCACGCTGCCAACACTGCGCGGCGTTTTCTGTTGTTGCGTCGGCGAGACGATGTGCGGGACGGCGGTATACAGCTCCAGCAACCGTTCCGTCGCGCCGCCGGCGCGCTGAATATCGCCGATGACCTCGGCCAGCGCGCCGACCGATCCGGCCACCAGCGCGACATACAAAATTGCCTGCGCTAACTGGCCTGGCGTCATGACTCCCGCAGCGACGTCGCGGGCGCCGAGCCATAAGCCGTAGATCGCGCCGCCGAAAATAATGACGATAACAATCGCCGTCAGCCAAGCGCGGGCGCGGGTGCGATTGACCGCAGTTTCAAACGCCGCTTCGGTGGCGTCGCCAAAACGCCGGTTCTCATAATTTTCGTTAGTGAACGCTTGGACAATCGGCATGGCGTTCAGGATTTCACCTGCGACGGCGCTGGAATCGGCGATGCGATCCTGCGATGCGCGCGACAGTTTGCGTACGCGTCGACCGAACAGCGCGATCGGAATCATGACCAACGTAATCACCAATAAGATGATCAGCGACGCATTCGGCGTGGTCACGATCAACATCGCCAGCCCACCGATGA
>JANNFT010000048.1:0-2614 GCA_031380185.1 Pseudomonadota bacterium | reverse complement strand
CGCGCGCAGCTCTTCGGGGTCGAGCTTCTCGCTCAATGCAGTCGAACCCACGAGGTCGCAGAACATGACGGTGAGTTGGCGGCGTTCGCCGGCGGATGCGTCTGACATAGCGGCGGTCACTGGCATCCCTGAGTCTGTTCTTAACGCGCCAGCCACCCGGATGCCCGGCTCATCCAGGCTGGCGACCGCTTGCAATAGGCGCTTGCGGTCACCAATGGCAAGTCCGAGTTCGCGCAAATCGGCTTCGCTCAACGAACGAATCACGTCGAAATCGATCTTGTTCTCGGAAAAGACCGAAGCGTAACTGTCCAGCCCAATCTCAGTTAACCACTGTGCAAACGATGTCAAACGATTCCCTCCAAACCGGCTGATGTCGGCGCGCATTGAGTTTATCCGTAATGCGTTTACGTTGGCAACCCATAGCCGTGCCGTGGCAACATGTAGTGATCTTCAAAACCAAATAGGCATCGTGCCAGGAACCTCATGGATAGTGCGTCTCCTGGCCTGCACTGGCGCGAGGCAAGGTGGATATACCTTCGTGGCACATGTCATTGCAAGGGGTCAAGGTGAAGGTTCGCGGCTGATCTGGACAAGGATAAACTCCGCGACAAAGCAATCTCGTCCTAGCTACTTTCAGAACGATTCCATGTATCATTCTAAAAACCCAACAACACAAGAAGTAAATTCATGAGCAAAACCTTACGCATCGGCGCCGGCTCCGCTTGGTGGGGCGATCGCGTCGAGCCCGCCCGCCTCAACGCCGAGCAAGGCGATCTCGATTATCTGTGTTTCGAAACCATGGCCGAGGCGACGATATCCGCGGCGCAAGTTCGCGCGCGGCGCGATCCGGGCTTCCCGGGTTACGATACTTATCTCGATGATCGCATGAAGGCGGTGTTGCCGGGCTGTCTGAAACGCGGCGCTAAGATCATCAGTAATCAGGGCTGGATCAACCCGACCGGCGCCGCGCAGCGCATCGTGCATTGGCTGACTGAATTCGGCGCCCGAGGCATTAAAGTCGCGGCGGTGTCGGGCAGCATAATTACCGATCGCGTGCTCGACCTCACCGATACGATATTGGAGAACGGCAAGCCCACTTCTAGTCTTGCGCAAAATCTGGTTTCCGCCGAAGTCTATCTCGGCGCGGAACCGATTGTCGCCGCACTTAAGCAAGGCGCGAATATCGTCGTCACCGGCCGAGTTGCCGATCCTTCTATTTTCATGGCGCCGATGATGTATGAATTCGGTTGGGACGCGCTCGATCACTCGCGGCTCGGGCGCGGCAACGGCATCGGCCATTTGATGGAATGTGGCGCGCAGGTGACAGGCGGCTACTTCAGCGACCCCGGATTTAAAGACGTGCCGGAACCTTGGAACCTGGCGTTTCCGATCGCCGAAGTAGAAGCCGACGGCAGCGCGGTAATCACCAAGGTTAAAGGCTCCGGCGGCGCGGTGAATCTGATGACGGTCAAGGAACAATTGCTGTATGAAGTGCACGATCCGGCGAATTACATCACGCCCGATGTCGTTGTCGATTTCACCACCACGCACCTTGAGGAAATCGGATTCGATCGCGTCCGCGTCACCAACATTTCCGGAAAACCGCGCACGCCGACACTCAAAGTTTCAATCGGCTGCATGGAAGGTTTCATCGGCGAAGATATGTTCTTCTACGCCGGTCCCGGCGCACTGCGGCGCGCGCAACTCGCCAAGAAAATTTTGCAAGAACGCTTCAAGATCGTCGGTTTGCAAGCGGAAGAAGTCCGCATCGATTTCTTAGGACTCAACGCCATTCACGGCGCGATGTCGCCGGCGCAACAAACCGAGCCGTACGAGATCGCCGTGCGCGTCGCCGCGCGCACCAAGACTCGCGAAGAGGCGATCAAGGTCGGCCGCGAAGTGGACGGCATGGCCGTCTCCGGTGTCGGCATGACGGGCAAGCGCGTGCCCCATCAAGAACGCTTCCGCGAGATCATCGGCGTATGGTCATCGCTCGTGCCGCGCGAAAAAATCATTCCCGAAATAACCATGTACGAGAGCTAAGCGATGAAAGTTCAACTACAACACGTCGCCCACACCCGCTCGGGAGATAAAGGCAATACGTCGAATATCGTCGTCATCGCCTATCACGATGCGCTTTATCCGCATTTAAAAGCACAACTGACCGCGGAAAAATTCAAAGCGTTTTACACCGGCGTTGTCACAGGCATAGTCACGCGCTATGAAGTCGATGGCCTGTCGATGCTCAATTTTGTGGCGGAAGGCGCACTCGGCGGCGGCGTATCGCGCAGCTTGTGTTTGGACAACTACGGTAAGTCGCTATCGGCGGCGGTGTTAGGATTTGAATTGGAAATTCCGGATGAGTTGCGCGAACATCTGCGTGGTCTTTCTTGATCCTGTCATTGCGAGCTGCCCGTGTCGGCGCGGCCAACACTGCCCACGAAACATTAACCGCGCATAAGTTGTAGGGTGGATCAAGCGAAGCGGATCCACCACAGCACAAAAAGCAACCGGCGAACCCGGTTCGCCTGTCGTCGCATCGGAATGAATTCCTTTCAGCAAGTCGCGTCAACACACCAAACTGTCATTGCGAGGAGCGGTTTTTGCGACGAAG
>JANNFT010000429.1:0-4487 GCA_031380185.1 Pseudomonadota bacterium | reverse complement strand
CGGCGCCGCGCCATCGATACGCAGACACGAACCGGAAATAAACGCGGCAGCCGGTGACAGCAGAAAAACAATCGCCGCCGACACTTCCGATTCGGTTCCAAGCCGCCGTGCCGGTGTGTAATCCGGGAGGCGTTTGATCAGTGGCGCCATTTCCGGCGGGTAGTTATCCATGCCACTGGAAGCAATCCATCCCGGCGCCACCGCATTGACGCGGATCGGCGCCCATTCCAATGACGCTGTCTCGGTAAAATTAAGCATTCCAGCACGCGCCGCACCGGAGTGCGCCATACCGGGCATGCCGTGCCACAAGTCGGCGATGATGTTAACGATGGCGTGGTCGGTCGCACCGCGCTGCGATTTCATCCACTGCGTATAACACTCGCGCGCCAACAAAAAACCGCCGGTGAGGTTGGTGCGCAGCACCGCGTCCCAACCTTTGGCGCTGATTGTTTCCAGCGGCGAGGAAAATTGTCCGCCAGCGTTGTTGACGAGATAGTCGATGCGGCCATGGGTCTTCAGAATCGCCGCGACTGTCGCACGGACTTGATCTTCTTCGCGGATATCGCAGCTATGGGTCGATGCGTTTGCTGGTGCGTCCGCGATTTCTTGTTGAACAGCGAGAAGTTTTTCTTGCTTGCGTCCGACTAGTGCAATCGTCGCGCCGAGCGCGGCCAACTCGTGCGCGGTGCAACGACCGATGCCGGAGCCGCCACCGGTAACGATCGCGACGCGATTCGCGAAAAGATTCGCATTGAAAATCGACTTGTAGCGCACCTATGGATGATCCTTGACAGGTGGCAACAAAAGTCTCCAATCGTCATTACCGTGCGCAAAGGCCATGCGAAAATCTAGTGTCGTCCGATTCACGACACTGGGCGCCCGCCTTCGCGAAGACGACAAATTAAGGCGCATCTGATTCGAAATTACTTCAGTAATTCGCGAACTTCAACCCGCTTTTTCTTCAAGCCGCCAACCGATTCGGCATTTCAATCACCATCGCCGGCTCGTGCTCCGTCTTGAATTCGAACGTTACATTTTCCGCGCCGAACGCACGGGCGATGGAACGCAATGTCGACTCCGCCGACGCGTGCAATTCGTCTTGCAATTTCTTGATCTGTTCCTTCGCGCGCAGTTCCGCGTGGCCGCGCGCCGCGGCGATCAAATGGTTCTTGTCCTGTTCGCTAAAACTGCCGGCGAAAAAACCATTCAATAAATCCGGCAGCAGCCAAGGCATCACGCGGGCTTTTTGTTCGTCATAGACATTGATATTGCGAATAAACACTTCGTATTGGCACGGCGGCATTTTGAAGTTGTACGAGCCCTGGCCACGCGGCTCGATTTGGAAAGCCTGGTTGCGCAGGTTAAAGCGAAATTCGATTTCGAATTCGAACACCATCGCCATTTTCTTTTGTGTCAGCACCCAGGTCAAATATTTCTCGCCGAACTGGCCCCAACTGTGATCGGTCTCGGTGACGATTTCTTTAGTGAAGACCTTATACACCGCCAACTCGCCGATGGAGCGCATGTCTTCGATATTGCTGTGGATGGTGATTTGCTGTGACGGTTTGCGATCGCGCAACGCACGCACGAAGAAGGTGGCCATGTACACCAACACGATGAGCAGAACCAGGACAACGACGAGCGACCAGTTAAAGTCCATCGGATAGCCTCCTTTACAACAGAATGAGGCAATAGTCTAAAGCAAAAAAGGGCTATCACCAGCCCTTTTTTGTTTTATTACAACTAAAGCTTTTTTTCTTAGGTTTCGCCGAGAACCGATACCTTAATCGTCGCCGTCACATCACTGTGCATCGCCAGCGTCAACTCGTGATCGCCCACTTGCTTGAGCGGACCGTCGGGCATGCGAATCTCACCCTTCGCCACTTCAAAACCTTGTGCCTTGAGCGCGTCGGCAATGTCGGCGTTGGTGACGGAGCCAAACAGCTTGCCGTCGACACCGGCCTTTTGCGATATCTGCACCATCATGCCGTTGAGTTTTTCGGCGCGGGCTTGCGCTTGCGTCAAAATGTCGGCTTGTTGCTGCTCCAGATCGGCGCGACGTTTTTCGAACTGCGCCAAATTTTCCGGCGTGGCGCGCTTGGCTTTGCCGTGCGGAACGAGGAAATTACGGGCGTAACCATTTTTGACTTTGACCACATCGCCGAGCTGGCCAAGGTTCACCACTTTTTCGAGCAGAATAACTTGCATGTTGGCCCCTTAGTGCAAATCGGTGTAAGGCAACAGCGCGAGAAAACGCGCGCGCTTGATCGCGACCGACAACTGACGTTGAAAATGCGTCTTGGTGCCGGTGATGCGCGCCGGAATGATCTTGCCGTTTTCGTTGATGAAATCCTTCAGTATCTCGATGTCTTTGTAATCGACTTCGGCGATTTTGTCGACAGTGAAACGGCAAAATTTCTTGCGGCGAAATAACGAGCGCTCCGGATTGCGCTTGTTTTTAAGGTCGGTCTTTTTCTTGCCGAACCGGCCTCTAGTGGGTAGTGCCATGATTAACCTCTTTCAATAATTTATAACCGTTCACATGGAGCACGGGAATGTCAGATCGCTGACTCATCCGTGCTAAAAATCCCTTCACCACAATCTCTGTGCCATCGCTAAAGCGGCCGACTTCTCGCGCTAATTCGCCGGCGACTTGCACTCGCATGTTTACGACGACAGCCAGCGCCGTGTTGGCTTCCGCCTGCCGCGACTGATGTTGCAATTCAAACATCAGCACGGGCACGCCGGCCGGACTGTAACGAATCGCTTGTAGGTTGCGCATGACGCCCGATAACACGATCTGATTGCGCGTCAAATGGCGCGTTACGCCGCTACGGCCGCAACCTCCGGCGCCGCCTCATCGTCCTTGACGGCTTCCATCGACTGCGTCGTCGCCATGGACCTGGATTTTTCTTCCTTCATCATCGCCGACGGTTCGGTCGCGGCGCGTTCCATCTTAACCGTCAGATGACGCAACACGGCGTCATTGAACTTGAATGCGTCTTCGATTTCATCGAGCGTCTTTTGATCGCATTCGATGTTCATCAACACGTAGTGAGCTTTGTGGATTTTTTGAATCGGATACGTCAGTTGACGGCGGCCCCAATCTTCCAGGCGGTGAATATTGCCGCCGTTGTTGCTGACCATGCCTTTGTAACGCTCGACCATCGCGGGCACTTGCTCGCTTTGGTCAGGGTGAACGATGAAAACGATTTCATAATGTCGCATTAACTCTCCTTATGGGCTGGTTGAGGCTTGCCGTGATGCGAGCACGGTGAAGCAAGGAAAACGATAATTATAACAGGACTTTAACAGTAAGATCAAACCGAGTTGGCAGGGTAAACTGAATGCCATAAATTAATCCGATTGTTTCGACCATGTTTAGCCTATCGCCCGAACTTCTTGACTATCAAAGCAAAGTACGCGCATTCGTGCAAACCCATATTGCGCCACGCGCGGCGGCAATCGACCAAGCCAACGAATATCCGCGCGATTTGCATCGATTGCTGGTGCAGCAGGATTATCTGCGCACCATTGCCCGCCCAGCACAAGAACCGCTGCGATTTTTGCAACGCGCGCTATTGATCGAAGAAATCGCTTACGCCAGCGCGGCGGTATCGATGATTCCGATGGTCAATGAGCTGGGCTGCACGCCGGTACAACTATTTGGAAGCGACGCACAAAAACAGCGCTGCTTGAATGGCGTGGCCAATGGAACCCTATTCGCATCATATGGTTTGACCGAACCACAAGCGGGTTCCGATGTCGCCGCCCTAACTTGCGAAGCGCGGGCCGACGGCGATCGCTTCATCATCAACGGCGAAAAATCTTGGATCTGCAATGTGCAACGACCCGGCTATTGCGTCGTTTTTGCAACCATCGATCCTGCCGATAAGCGGCGTGGCCTGAGCGCTTTTATCGTTGCTACGGATAGCCCCGGATTCGACATTAGCGACGCTGAGCCGACCCTTGGGCTGCGCGGTTCGCCGACCTATAACTTTAAGCTGAACGATATTCGCGTTGCGCGCGATCAAGTTTTGGGTCAGCCCGGCGATGGCTTTCGCATCGCGATGATGACGCTGAACCACACTCGTCCCGCAGTTGCGGCGCAAGCCTTGGGCATCGCCCGCGCCGCGCGCGACGCGGCCCTCGCCTACGCACGCGAGCGCAAGAGCATGGGCCAAGCGCTGATCGAACATCAAGCCATCGGCTTCATGCTCGCCGATATGGAAATGAAAATTCGCGCCGCGCGGCATTTAGTTTATGAAGCAAATGTATTGCTTGGCGAAACGCTCGGCGGCGATGCGATTGTCACGGCGTCGGCCAAATGTTTCGCCTCCGACACTGCCATGCAGGTGAGTTCCGATGCGGTACAGATTTTGGGCGGCAACGGCTATAGCAAAAATTATTCCGTCGAGCGTTTTTTCCGCGATGCGAAAGTTACGCAAATTTACGAAGGGACGAATCAGATTCAGCGCATGGTCATT
>JANNFT010000410.1:0-6362 GCA_031380185.1 Pseudomonadota bacterium | reverse complement strand
TGCGCCTTCCAGCGCAGCGCCGCAATGGTTATCGAGTGCTAAGACGAGTTTTGTTATAGTAATGCATGACTTATATAGTCAAAAAAGGAGATTCATCGCTATGAAATCGCCGAAGTGCGTAACCGTCACCGCGCCGGCGCGACTGCATCTGGGTTTTATCGATTTGAATCCGCCCACGGGCCGGCGCTTCGGTAGTTTAGGTGTCGCGCTCGATTCGCCGCACACGCTGGTGCGTGCGATACGCGGGCCGATTGATCACGCAAACTCTTATGCCCAAGAAAAAGCCGCGCAACTTCTTCACGCAATGCGTTCTACGATCGCCGTGCCCGACGATGTATCGGTGCGAGTAGATGAAGCGATTCCTGAGCACTGCGGTTTGGGTTCCGGCACGCAGCTCGCGCTTGCCGTTGGCGCCGCCGTGTCGCGCCTGCTCGATCTCAACTTAAGCCCATTCGATATCCGGCAAAAACTTGCGCGCGGCGCCCGTTCCGGAATCGGCGTCGGCGCATTTACCCAAGGCGGATTTTTGGTCGATGGCGGCCATGGCGCGAGCACGAGTTTGCCGCCGATCACCAGCCGCGTCGCGTTTCCGGAACATTGGCGCGTGTTGTTGATTTTCGACCAGGCGTTTCAAGGGTTATCCGGTGCGCAAGAGACGGCGGCATTTCGTATGTTGCCGGCCTTTCCCGAAACCCTTTCCGCGCATTTGTGCCGTTTGGTAATGACGCGCGTCTTACCCGGTTTGGCCGAAGCATCCATGGCGGAATTCGGCCCGGCGGTCACCGAAGTGCAGCGCATCGTCGGCGATCATTTCGCGCCGGCACAGGGCGGGCGCTTTGCGAGCGGACGCGTGGCCGAAGTGCTGGCCTGGTTGGAAGGGCGCGGCGTGGCGTGTGTCGGACAAAGTTCGTGGGGGCCGACGGGTTTTGCGATGATCGAGTCGCAGACGCAAGCGCAAGAATTCGCGCGGGAAGCCGAATCACGATGGCGTGACCAAAATCTACGCGTGGTCATTGCTCGCGGTCGCAACAAAGCGGCGAGCATACAAGTTCATCAGCCCAACCATGCTGATTCGACTGTTGTCCCATTCCTTCCCCTTCAGGGGGAAGGCTAGGTTGGGCATGGGTGTCCGGAAAATTGCTGACGGCATAGACCCATCCCCACCTTGGTATTCCCCCTTCGGCGGGCTCAGGGCAGGCTCTTGAAGGCGAGGAAACTATAAATTGAATTCTTGAAAATGAATTAGCTATGGAAAAACCTTACATCTTGCATATGTTTACACCGACGCCGAACGTGAGTCCGTTCGACGTCAACATGGCGTACGATGCTGGCTATGGCGCCGTAGTGCCCTATGGCAATGTCGCCGTCGATCAAATCGGAGGATTAACGCAAGATGCGATTTTTTCGCGTGGACCAAAGGGCGTAAAACGCACCGGAATCTTCATCGGGGGTCGCGAAATCGGGCTCGCGGCCGACATGCTCGACGCCGCGAAGCGCGCCATGGCGCCGCCGTTTGAAGTATCGGTGTTCGCCGATCCGAGCGGAGCGTTCACGACGGCGGCGGGCATGGTGGCGTGCGTCGAAAAGCAACTGAAAAAAATTCATCAAACCGATTTGAGTGGCAAAAATGTCGTCGTACTCGGCGGCACCGGGCCAGTCGGCGCCGCTGCTGCAGTGCTGGCGTCGCAAGCGGGGGCGTCGGTGCGTATCGCCAGCCACACTAGCTTCGTGCGCGCGCGCATCACCAGCGAAGCGCTGAATGCGCGCTATGGCGCAACGACGCAGCCGGGTGACGCCGGCGGCGCCGACACGAAACTCGACATGATCAAAGACGCCGATATCATTCTGGGCGTGGCGAAGGCCGGATTTCAAGTTCTAAGTGCGAATGAACTCGCGAGTGCGAAGCGTTTGCTGGTCGTCGCCGACGTCAACGCTGTCGCGCCGGCCGGCGTCGAAGGCATCGGCATGATGGATGATGGTTCCCCACTCGCCGCCGGCTCGGGCAAGGCCGTGGCGATCGGCGCGCTCGCGATCGGTAACATCAAGTATCAGGTGCAGCGCGGATTACTAGAGGCGATGATCGCCGCGGAGAAGCCACTGTACCTTGATTTTCGCGATGCGTTTGCCGCTGCGCGCAAGTTGACCGCGTAACGTGGCGGGTATTCTTATCGCGACGATCGCCGGCCGCATGCTCGCGGCGTCGGCGCGACGCGGCGGTTACGATATCGCCGTCCTTGACCTTTTCAACGATCTCGATACTCGACAAATTGCGACGCGTTCTGAAAAGGTGTGCGGCCACGAGCAAGGTCTAGCGCGCTTCAACAAACATGCCTTGCTGGAAGCCGCATCCAGATTGGCTCCTGGCGATGTCTATGCTGGACTCGTCTATGGATCAGGCTTCGAGGACGATACAGCGCTCTTGGGCGAACTGGCACAGGGCCGGCGTTTATATGGCAATCATGTCGCAACCATTGACGCGATCAAAGCGCCGCAGCGGTTTTTTGGGTTGCTCAAAAAATGCGCAATTCCGCATCCGGAAATTTCCCTAACGCGACCAGTCCAAACTGGCGGATGGCTCGCAAAAAAAATTGGCGGCAGTGGCGGCGCCCATGTCACTACGGCTGACCATAGCGTAGACGACAGCGCGGAGCGCTACTTTCAACGTTTCGTCGAGGGCAACAATTACTCGGTGTCTTTCCTCGCCAATCGTGAGCGCGCACTGATTGTCGGTTTCAACGAAGCGTGGAGTATCGCCCTCGGCGACTGGCCGTTTTGTTATCTGGGTGCGATCAATCGCGTGGCGATCGCAGCGGCGCTGGTCGCGCGCATTCAACGCGATCTTGATGCGATCGTTCGCGAGGCGGGCCTGGTGGGTTTGAATGGGATGGACTTCATCGTTAACGGCTCCGATTACTTCGTGATCGAAGTGAATCCGCGCCCATCGGGCACATTGGATTTATACGATGTTGACTGTTCGGAAGGCTTATTTCATTGGCATCTTAAAGCGAGCGACGGCGAATTGCCGCAACGCTTGTTCGAGTGCGAAACGCGGCGCGCCCATGCGGTCGTCTACACGACGCAGCCGCTGCAATTGAATCGTAACGTACAATGGCCAGCTTGGTGCAGCGACCTACCCGAACGACGCACCACGTTTCTGGCGCACATGCCGGTATGCATGGTGCATGCCGAAGGCAAGGGTTACGAACAAGTGAAAGCTTTGGTCCACCGCCGACGCGAAAATATTCTGAGTTTGATCCAACAACACGCTGCTTAAAAAAATGCAAACGAAGTCCGCCTGGCCCAGTATCAATGAATTGACACAGCCACTTTTGGAAAACCTGAAGCGCGACGCTGCCGTGTTACGCCTAACGTGTGAAACCCTCGGCAACGGGACGAGCATAATCGATGCCGGGATTGTCGCGCTTGGCGGTTTGGAAGCCGGCCGTCGTATCGCGGAAATTTGCATGGGCGGATTAGGCCATGTGGCGCTCAACATGGGCGCTGGAAAATGGCCATTGGCGGTTCACGTGCATGCTGCAAACCCGGTACTGGCGTGCCTCGGCAGCCAGTATGCGGGGTGGAGTTTGTCGCACGGCGAGGGCGCGGGCGCGTTTCATGCCCTAGGCTCCGGGCCGGCGCGTGCCCTGGCGCAAAAAGAAAAATTGTTCGAGACGTTGAATTATCGCGACGTTGGCGCGTCAACCTGTCTCATTCTCGAGGTCGACCAAACGCCGCCGATGGCAGTGATTGAGAAAGTCATTCGTGATTGCGACGTCGCGCCGGACCAGATCACATTTATCCTCACACCAACGCGTAGTTTGGCCGGCGTGGTGCAAATTGTCGCGCGGGTGTTAGAAGTCGCGCTGCATAAAGTTCACGCTTTGGGTTTTCCGCTCAACCAGATTATCGACGGCGCCGGCAGCGCGCCGCTGCCAGCGCCCGCCAATGATTTAATGACAAGCATGGGCCGCACCAACGATGCGATTTTGTTCGGTGGCCGGGTGCAGCTTTTTGTCGACTGCAGCGACGCCGATGCTCGGCAGTTGGCGGAAAAATTGCCATCGTCAGCGTCGCGTGACTACGGGAAATTGTTTGGCCAAATTTTCAAAGACGTCGGTTACGATTTCTATAAGATCGACCCGATGTTGTTTGCGCCGGCGGAAGTGATCGTGTCAACGCTGAAAAGCGGCACGAGTTTTCATGCCGGAAAATGGAATGATGCGTTGTTGGATCGTTCATTCAATTAACCGTGAATCCATAAATTCGGCTTTCATCCAGTGTCGTTCGTGAAAGTCGTTGGCTCTCCGACGAAGCCTGCCCTCGAAGGTCTTAGGCGGGCCGGGGACGACCACTTGCTAGGATTTCGCGCTTGACCCGAATTGCAATTTTCACCGATGCGCCAAGCTGGCATGGCCGCGAACTCAAACGCGCCGCGAAGGCACGCGGCGTTGAGGCCCGTTACGTCTCGGTCTCGACCTGTTACTTCGACCTCGAACGTCGCGACGGGTTGACGATTCCCGGGTTCGAAAAACGACTGCCCGATGGCGTCTTCGTGCGTGCTATTCCTACCGGTACATTCGAGCAAGTTACGTTGCGTCTAAGCCTGCTGCATGCGCTGCGCGAACTCGGGGTGCCGGTTTACAACGACGCGCGCGGCGTCGAAAAGAGTGTCGACAAAGCGATGACAAGTTTCCTGCTGCATCGCGCCGCTATCGCGACACCGTTGGCGTGGGTGACCGAAGATGTTGTCATTGCCCGCCGCTGGTTAATCAAAGAAACAGACATGGCGAATGAGTTGGTGATGAAACCGCTGTTCGGTGCGCAGGGCGAAGGCTTGCAGCGCCTAGCAGCGGGCATGGCACTGCCCGATTTGAATTCTTATCAAGGCGTGGCGTATTTGCAGCGATTGGTCGATGCGCGCAAAAAAGGTTGGCACGATTGGCGTGTGTTCGTGATCGGCGGGCGTGCCGTGGCGACGATGCGGCGCCATGGAAAGAGTTGGATCAACAATGTCGCGCAGGGCGCGCGTTGCGAGGCGAGCGACGCCGACGCCGAACTTGCTGCACTCGCCGAGCGCGCAACCCAGGCATTGGGTCTGGATTATTCCGGCGTCGATTTGATGCGCGATTACGACGGGCGCGCGTACGTGATCGAAGTCAACGGCATTCCGGCGTGGAAAGGTTTACAAAGTGTATCAGAAGTGAATATCGCCCAGTGCCTGGTCGATGATTTGCTCGATCGGCGCATTGGCGGCAAGTTGCGCGTCGCCGGATGAGTGTCGATCGCGCTGCGCTGAAGGCGGCGGTGCGCCGCGCCTGCGAGTTAGACGTGAAGGCGTTTAAGCCGGGAAACGTCAGCATTGATTCGCCCGGATTTGGCATGAGCGCTGCGGATTTTCTCGCCAGCGCGAAGGCGATTGCCGCGCCAATCACTACGCCGGGATTAAGTGTCGGTGAACGCATTTATAACGCTATTGTCTCGACACGGAGGGTGGTCAGCCACAACACAAATCTGGGTATCGTATTGCTGCTGGCGCCGTTGATTCAGGCCACCGAGTCCATCGCCGCCGCATCGCTCGAAAACAAACTGGCGGCTGTGCTGAACGATTTGACGGTTGGCGATGCCGACTGCGCCTATCGCGCGATTCGCCTTGCTCGGCCCGGTGGCATGGGTGAAAGCTCGAAGCACGATATTTCTGAAACGCCACGGGTCACGCTCTATCAGGCGATGCTAGAGGCGGCGCAGCGCGACCAAATCGCGCGCCTCTACACCACCGGCTATCGCGCTTTGTTTGTGCGCGCGTTACCGATGTGGCGCCGCGCGCTTGAGCGGTGGGGTTCGCGGGAGTGGGCGGCTACCGCGGTATTTTTGGATTTGCTTGCCAGCGAACCCGATAGTCTGATTTGCCGCAAGTTCGGTCTCGCCAAAAGTGAGGAAGTTTCCTTGGCGGCAGAATTACACTCGCGCGCACTAGATTCGTCGCGCGATCCCGCCTCGTCGCGGGCTGAGTTGCTAGCCTGGGACGCCGAGTTAAAAGCAAATGGACTCAATCCCGGCACGACGGCGGACATGACGGTCGCCACGATATTTTTGGCAGACTTGCAAGACCTATGCCAGGCGATTTACACTGGCGCACTGAAAAGCGTAATTTCAAGGGGACGAGCGAGTCCCCGTTCATAAACCGAAGGTAAAGAGGAGATTCACGATGGCAAAAATCGACCGTGTAATGGTGGGGGAGTCGTTAGTTGGCGATGGCAATGAAGTTGCGCATATCGACTTGTTGATCGGGCCGCGCGGTAGTGCTGCCGAAACAGCATTCTGCAATAGCTTGACCAACAACAAAGATGGCTTCACGTCATTGC
>JANNFT010000399.1:0-23105 GCA_031380185.1 Pseudomonadota bacterium | reverse complement strand
CACGCACCACGCCGGGCGGAATCCTCAGCCGCATATCGACGGCGCAGTTCGATATAGTGCACTTCATCGGCCACGGTGCCTTCAACGAGATAACGGGGATCGGTTCGCTCCTCTTCGAAGACGGCAACGGCGGCAGCGTCGAAGTGCCCGAACGCGCGCTGCGCGAAATCTTCTGCGGGCGCGGCGTCAGCCTGGTGTTCCTCAACGCCTGCCAAACCGGCAGCGGCGGCAAGGCCGACTTCAACAAGGGCGTGGCGCAAGCGCTGGTCTCGCACGGTCTACCGGCGTTGGTAGCCAACCAGTACAGCGTGCTCGACTCCTCGGCGACCTCGTTCGCGCAGCACTTTTACTGGGCGCTCGCGCAGGGTATGGGCGTGGGCCAGGCCGCGCGGGAGGCGCGCATTGCAGTCAATTGCTCGATGCAAGGCGATATCATCGACTGGGCAGTGCCGGTGGTCTATGCGCGCGATCCAGCCCTGCCGCTGTGCGAGGCGCCCGCAGCGCCAACCGTGGCACCGGCCGCAACCGCACGCGCTGCGAGCAGGCGTCGATCGCTTACAGGCCGGCAGCGTGTAGCGGTATGGGACATCGATAGCGTGTTTCCGGCGCTGAAAGACACTCTTCGCCGCATGAGTGATACGCAATCGGTGTTCGAATTCGAACTTGTCGATCTGTCGGTTCCGCTAGACGTCTGGGACATGGACAGCAAATCGCCGAACGGCACGCCTTACCTGTGGGCAGAAAAATTGGCGCGACGCATGGAATGCGCGACCGTCGAACTCGGCGTGCAGGTGCTGGCCTGCGTCACGCGCCACTGGATGCGCGACGACCATACGCTCAACCTGTACGGCTGGTGGCCCGCGCAACACAAGCCGCCGGTGGTGGTGGCGTCCTTCGCCGGTTTCGACGGGTTGATGGCCGCAGGCGTGGAAACCGATCGCGCGCTGGCCAACCTGTCCGTGAGCGCGCTGGCCGGGTTCATCGGTGGCATTAGCGCCCACGCCAAGGGCCCGAAAGATTGCCCGATGTGGCACAACCCGAACCGCCTACTGTCGCACATGACGGGGGTGCAGCACTTCGACACTGCGTGCCGCAACAAGCTGAAGAAGCAGCACGCGGGCGAACTGGAAGCATTCGAGACCCTTCTGAAAGCCTTTACCTGACACGCAAGGAGACCCTGATGGCAACAACCAAAACTCGCAAGTCTGCCGCCCCGGCGGCGAAGAAAAAGAAGGTACCGGCCGGCACCGGTCCGCTGACGCTTGATCAGGCGCGGGCAATTGTCGGCGTCACTGCCGAGCCACCCAATGTCACCGCGAAGGCCCGAGACCGCGCGGCACCCCGGCGCGCGCCGCGCGGTGTCCGGGCCGCAGCGGCTGGTACTACACCGGCCACGCTGGCAGTCGAGCGGCGCAAGCTTGCGATCAGGGAGCGCGAAGAACGCAAGCGGCGCGTGCGCGACTACAAGGCCACGCTCGCGCTGCTGCAATCGCGCGGGGTCAAGGGCCTGCCTGTATCGGCGGCGCCGAAGGCGCCACGCCGCCGCGCACCTGGCGCTGCCGCCGCAGTAGCGCCAAGTGGCCCGCTGCGCGTCTTGGCCGAAGGTGATTCTTGGTTCGACTACCCGGTACCGTTCTTTGGCGGCGGCCTCGTTCCGCGCTTGGAAGAGCGCTTGGGCGTGCCGATCCTGAACCTGGCCAAGGCCGGCGACGAAACGCGCTTTATGCTCGGCGTCGAACAGCGCCAGCTGATCGCGCGCCACTTGCGCGAGGGCTGCCCGGACGGCACGCCCTGGGAACTGATGCTGTTCTCGGGAGGTGGCAACGATATCGTCGCGCAGCCGCTCGCGCTGTGGCTGCGCGATTTCGATGCCGCCATGCCACCGGCCCAACTGCTGAACCAACCGCGCTTTACGAGCGCACTCGCGCTAGTGCGTGCCGCCTACGAAGACCTGATTGAGATCCGCGACCTGCTAAGCCCGCAGACGCACCTAGCGTTCCACGGTTACGACTTCGCGATCCCCGACGGGCGCGGCATCTGCCATATGGGGCCCTGGCTAAAACCTGCCTTCGACCTGCACGCGTTTCCGGGCGATTTCGTCGCTTCGACCCAGGTCGTACGTGAGATGCTCACCCAGTTCGCGGCAATGCTGAAGGCGCTCGAGTCTCGTCCGCGCGTAAGTTTTATCGACGCCCAAGGCACACTGGCGCCGGGGAGCGCGTCGTGGCACAACGAAATGCACCCATCCAAAGCTGGTTTCAACCAGATCGCCGACAAGTTCCACGCTGCGATCAAAGCGCTTTTTCCTGGGCGTGTGTTGGGTTGAGCGCGAGGCCGAATGATTTTCATTGACCGGCGCCAAAAGGAATAAATTGTCGAAACGCCGCGAAGCTGACATTGGCGAATGACGATTTCTAAATTTTTCCAATGTCGGCAATGTGCGGATAGCGTTTGATCGAACGCAATCAGATCGATTTCAAATCTCTTCTTCGGATGAAATCGCGCCAATCCAACGTCACTCGGCGAAGTTTTTCGTGGCGAATTTGGCTGTGCAGATTTCTGCACTCGCCCACCTTGCCACGGCAATATTTCGCTTAATGACTTGAGAAATATAATAAAGATAATATTGGAGGCGGGGGTCGGAATCGAACCGGCGTGGACGGCTTTGCAGGCCGCTGCATGACCACTCTGCCACCCCGCCTTGGGATGCATCGCGCGAGCGCGCAGATTACGATGAGGCAAAAAAGGGAGTTGCTGTCGTTACTCGAATTCTTAAATAAGCGCAATGATGCTCGTGCTCGTAAACTTTTCGGGACCGACGTATTTCCTACAAACTAGGTAAGCGCCGCATTATATCGCCCGGGCAGTTCGACGTCAAAAATAGAAAATCTTGTTTGCGATTTCGCCAGTAAAAATTTGCTGATTGGTATGATCGCGTCCGAGCGGGGAATCGCGTAATGGCGCAGCGCTTCACTACGGCGAACGTCCGTGCTAAGCTTTGTTTCGCGTTGCACATTGATCAAAATTTTACATTTAGCCGGGAGGAGTCATGGCGATTGCCGTAGCAAAATTCTTGGATGTGGCCAACGGTTTGCAGGCGAATCAGTTTACGGTCGGCGGTCATGTCAACATCAACTCTTTGGATGATATCGATCCAATTTACAAGCCGCTTTTGGACGGCCCCGTGCCCGCGATGTTTGCGGTGCTGGGCTCGGACGGACGGCCTAACCTGACCCCGATGTGGTTTGACTACGAAGGTTCGACGGTGTTGGTCAATGTCGCCACACATCGTAAAAAAGTCGAATGGATTCGCGCCAATCCCAAGCTGACGTTGTTGTTGGTGAATCCGGCCAATATGTATCACTGGGTAAGCATCAAATGCACTGTCAAACGCGAGATTCTGGAGGACGATGCGACAGATGGTGCACGCGTCACTAAGCAGATCGACAAGATTTGGACCAAATACACCCAGCAACCTGCGCCATATGGCTTGCGGGATCCGTCGCGCAATGAGCGGCGCGTGCTATTTGAGTGCCCAGTCGACAAGATCGCCACCTTCGGCAAACCCTAAACTCCCGCGACAATGCGCGCGGCGGTGGTCGGTGGGTCTTTGGGTGGTCTGTACGCCGCGTTGCTGTTGCGCGATCTTGGCGTCGATGTCGATATCTATGAGCGCTCGCCGGTTGAGTTGGCGCAACGTGGCGCCGGCATCGGTTTTCTTCCGGAGAGCCAGCGCTATCTAGTCGAGCGCGCCGGTGTCGCGCTTGATGAAATTAGCGTGCCGACTGCGCATATTCGCTATTTGCATCGCAACGCCGAATTGCTATTCGAGGCTCAGCATGCTTATCGTTTTAGTTCTTGGAACACCGTTTATCGCCGCCTGCTGACACAATTCCCGGCGGAAAAATATCACCTTGCTTATGAGATGACCGGTTGGCAATCTCGGGAGAACCGCGTCGAAGTTGCCTTCGCGGCGCAACCGCCCGAGCGCGCCGACCTGGTTGTCATGGCGGACGGAGTCGGATCATTGGCGCGCGCGCGCTTGTTGCCCGAAGTGCGAACCGTTTACGCCGGCTATGTCGCTTGGCGCGGCATGGTGCCGGAAGCGCAGTTGGATGCCGCGGTGCGCGGTGTCTTCGATAACGCTATTACCTATTTCGTTTACGCCAATAGCCACATTCTGGTCTATCCGATTCCGGGTCTGGACGGATCGGTAAAGCGCGGCGATCGGTTACTCAATTTCGTCTGGTATCGCAATTATCTTACCGGTAGCGATTTGGATAATCTTCTTACCGACAACACTGGTTTGCGCCGCGATATTTCACTGCCGCCCGGCGTGGTCGCGGCGCACCACGTCAGTGAATTGCGCGCAGTGGCGCAATCGCGCTTGCCCGCGCCAATGGCGCAGTTAGTGGGCGCTACGGAGCAACCGTTCCTCCAAGTTGTCTACGATATCGAGGTACCAAAAATGGCGTTCGGCCAAATCTGTTTGGTTGGCGATGCGGCGTTTGTGGCGCGCCCTCACGCGGCCGCGGGGACCGCCAAGGCCGCTGCCGATGCGTGGGCGCTGGCCGATGCCATGCAACATCACAGCGACGTCGCCACGGCGCTGAACGCCTGGCAGCCGGGACAATTGGCCTTGGGCAAACAATTGCTGGAACGCACGCGGGCGATCGGGCGGCGTTCGCAATTTGACGGCACCTGGACGCCGGGCGATCGCGATTTGATCTTCGGACTGCGAGGGCCAGGAAAGTGAGTGATGAGCGCGACATTGTGGCGCGCATGGCCGACGCAGCGCAGTCGCTGCTCGATTCATTGACAGCAGAGCAACGGCGGGTCGCGCAATGGGATTTTCCATCCGACCAAGAGCGTCAGCGTTGGTATTACACGCCCACCGATCACGGTGGCCTGACGCTCGGTGAACTGCGCCCGGCGCAACACCGCCACGTCATGCGTTTGCTCGCTACAGGATTGTCTCGTGCCGGCTATGTCACCGCCGCCAGCATCATGGGTTTGGAGAATATTCTCGACGAACTCGAAGGTTTTCGTGTCGGGTTCGGCCACGAGCGTGGTCGTGATCCGACGCGTTATTACTTACGCATTTTTGGCAAACCAGGCGCCGATACTTGGTCATGGCGTTTTGGCGGCCATCATATTTCCATTCACCACACCCTGGTCGGTGGCGAATTGCGCGGGTTCACGCCGTGTTTTTTTGGCGCCGATCCTGCCGTATCACCAATGCTCGGCGGTCACTTATTGCGTCCACTATCGGCATCGGCCGACCTGGCATTTGAGTTGTTACAATCCTTCAGTGACGAGCAACGCGCCACCGCGGTGCTCTCGCTCGTGCCACCGGTGGATTTGGTCGGCGGAAATCGCAGCGTTGTAGAAGATGGCGACAGGCCGCCGCACTTGCGCAAAATTTGGCGCAACGAATTTACCGGCGAATTGCTTGAATTAATGAACACGATCCAAACCAACGAGGAAAGCAAAATCGGTTTAACCCAGGCGCATATCGAGGCGGTTCGATTCACGACGAAGCCGAAAGGACTTGCTGCCGCGGCGATGACGCCGGCGCAGCAAGAGGTACTTCGAGCACTGTTGGCAACTTACGTACAGCGTATGCCCGACAGCATCGCCGAACGCGAAAGGGCACGCATCAACGGCGATAGCTTCGCCGCGCTGCATTTGGCTTGGGCGGGCAGCCTGACGACGGGCAAACCGCATTACTACCGCATCCAAGGCCCACGCTTGCTGGTCGAGTACGACAACACCACACGCGACGCCAATCATGTCCATACGGTTTGGCGCGATCCGGTCGCCGATTTCGGCATGGATGCGCTGAGCGCTCATCGCCGGCACGATCATTGAGATGGGCGCCGGGTGGCGTTGCAATGGAACCACCATTGCGCCTCGCGGCGCCTTGCCCCCATGACTGCACACGCCCCCGGTCCAACTGCCGTTTCTGGGCTAAATTGAGGCACGATGAAGGCGGCATTTGAATTCGTTGTTATTTCTTCTCGCCCGTTTCATTGTCTGGGTCAATCACCTGGAAGCCGCATGGATATTGCCTCCCAGGCCACTGCTCGCCACAGTGAATATGAACTGATCGAGCCGCTATATTCGATGATGCTCCGACTAAGCGTAATTCATCGGTGCGGCGGTTTCCAGCATTACTTTCTCCGCGAATCGCTGCGCTTCCGCGTGACGGCGCTCGGCATCGGGTTTAAGCTGGGCTTCCATGTAAGACCCAAGGTAGCGGCCGCGCGAAACGATGTTATGGCTGACGCGCAAGCGTTCCGCTTCGAACCGCGCCAGGCCGGAAAAAAAATTGTCGCCGTTACGGGTGATCGCGTTTGCCAGCGCAAGCACGTCACCGGCGCTTTTGGGAACGCCCATCGCCACGTGTGGTCGAGTTATAAATGCGGCGTCGCCGACGATGACCACGCGCCCGAATACCATGCGCGTCAATTCCAAATCGAGGATCGGCTGGAAGAAAATCCATTTGCCTTTGGCGATGGCTTCGGCGAATTGTGGCGCCAGAACTTTCGCTGCGGTTGCCTGCATTTCGCGTTTGACGTTAGAGCTGAGCAACGTTGGGGAAATGCCATTGGCATGGTGGCGGCCGGTGTCGTCGGTCATCAGATGGCGCAGATAGTCTTGCGCTGCCGGCTCATACCAGACGACGTTGTATTGACGTTGGCCAGGCTCTTTGCTGTTGCCCGGCCCAGGGACCGGGTAGCCGATGCCTTGCTGACCCGGCGCGACACAAACTGCGTAACGATTGAATAAAGTCTGGTGCGTCGCGCGCGTAAGTTCGCACTCGTCGGTTAAGCAGCGCCAGGCAATATAACCGGGATAGTAGGGTTTCACCTCCGGCAAAAATTGGCTGCGCACCGTCGAGCGCAGACCATCGGCGCCGATCAGCAAATCAGCGTTGAAGCACGTGCCATCGGAAAAACAGGCGGTAACATTGCGCGCATCCTGTTGCACGCGTTCGAGATTCATTCCCTGGTGATAGCGCTCACTTGGAAAGACGTTGCGCAGCGCTTCGTATAGTCGATTCCAGGATGTCATGACTTGAGCAAACGGACGTTCGGCGACTATGCGTCCGGTTTGGTCGAGCGCGATGCGCGCAGGTAACTCGATGCCTAGCGACTGTTCAGACTCGTTCACCCCCGCCGCACGAAAGCCTTCGATCAACCCCGGCAATATCGTGATGCCGGCGCCGCGGCCTTCCAAATCGTCCGGCGCCCGCTCGTATATTTGTACGTCCCAATCCATTCGATGCAAGATATTGCCGGCGAGCAATCCGGCAATCGAGCCGCCAACGATAATGGCTTTTCCGCGGCTGGCGTTCATAATTTCGTTTCGGGCTCGACGATTGAAAGTCCCGCCTGCTTTTCCGCAAGTTTGATCGCGGCCAGGTAATCCTCGTCGCCATAGCCTTCGCCGACCAGAGCCTGGGTCAGTTGTCGGGTTAACGCGGTTATCGGCAGCGGCACCGCGTTGCTGCGTGCGGCGTCGAGCATCAGATCCAGATCTTTCAGGATCATGCGTCCGGTCATGGTCGGCGTGAAATCGCGCGGCTTCATCAGTGTAACCTTGGCTTTGAGCCAAGGTGAAGCGAGCGTGCTTTGACCGAGCGTATCAAGCATCAGATTCCAATCCAGGCCTGCCTTGCGACCGAGCGTGAGTGCCTCCGCTAGCGCTTGCGCGTGGGCGTAGACAAGCAGATTCACCACCAGTTTCATCACACGCGCTTCTTCGCCGCCGCCAAGATAAACTTGTACCGCACTGAAACTCTGCACAATGGACTTGACCGTATTCCACGCGCTTTCCGGGCCGGACACCAGCGCCGTGACATTGCCGACACGAGCCGACGCGGCGTTGCCGGAAATCGGAATGCGTAAATAAGCGATGCCGCGAACTTCTGCTGCGCTCGCGACCTGCGCTGATACTTCCACCGAGACCGTGCTTGTGTCGATAAAGACGGCGTTCGCCTTCGCGTTGGCGAGCACACCATCTGTGCCAAGAGCGACTTCGCGAAGTGCGCTGTCGTCGGTAATGCACGAGAATACGATGTCGGCGGCGCCGGCGCATTGCGTGACCGACAGCACTTCCTTGGCGCCCAGCACGACGAGTTTTTGCCGGCTCGTTGCGCTGCGGGAACACACCAGCAGCGGATACCCGGCCTTAATGATAAATGCGGCCATCGCGACGCCCATGCGACCGGCGCCGATCCAGCCGACTACTGGCAGTCCTGACATTGGTAATTTCCCATGGTTGATTTCATAGCGACCTCAGGCGCCGAGGTAAAAATTTCGCACCAATTCGCTTTGCGTTAACTCGTGCAAACTCTTACCGTCGAACGCAATCTCGCCATGCACGATGATATAACCGCGATCGGCGATGCGGCTGGCTTCATGAAAATTTTGTTCCGCCATCAACACCGTCAGGCCGAAGCGCTGTCTGAGATCGCGAATAATATCGATAGTTTGCGTCACCAGCAGCGGTGATAAGCCGACCGAGGGCTCGTCCACTAATAACACTTTGGGCGACGACATGATCGCGCGCGCGATCGCGAGCATTTGTTGCTGACCGCCGCTCATGTTGCTGGCGATCTGGTTGGCGCGCTCACGCAAGATCGGAAATGCTTCGTAGCACAACGCAAGATTGCGCTCGATCGAACTGCGCGCGGCGGCACGAAATGCGCCGAGCAGCAGATTTTCTTTAACGCTAAGTTTCGCGAATAACCGTCTGCCTTCCGGAACCATCGTGATGCCAAGCGCAACGATTTCTTGCGGCGATTTACCGGACAATTCGATGCGATGATGGTCCAACTCTAGGACAATCGAGCCTTGCGATGGCGTCAGCAATCCCATGATGCATTTCATCAACGTCGATTTTCCGTTGCCGTTAGTGCCGAGCAGGACAACTGTTTCGCCTTCCCGCACCTCGAGCGACACACCGTGCAGCACGCGCACCGCGCCGTAGCCGGCTTGTAGCGAGTCGACGCTTAACCTAAGCACCGAGATAGATCCTGCGAACCATCTTATCTTGGACGATTGCGGCCGGCGCCGCTTCGGCAACGATACGTCCCGCGTCCAGACAAACGACGCGCTCGGAAAAGCGCATGATGGCGCGCATGATATGTTCGATCATGATGATCGCGACGCCGAGTTGGCTGACGCCCATGACGATGTCGAGCATCTCGTCGACTTCGGTGGCGGCGAGGCCAGCCATCACTTCGTCGAGTATCAGCAATCGCGGTTGTGTCGCCAGTGCTCGCGCCAATTCCAATTTGCGCAGATCCACCTGCGTTAACTCGGCGGGTTTGCGGTCGGCTTTATCGGCGAGGCGCATTTGCGCTAGCAACGTACGCGCGTCGCCAGTCACAGCGGCGCCGCGCGCTGCGAATTCGAGCGCTACCGCAATATTTTCTGCCACGCTCATGCTGAAAAACGGCCGTGGAATCTGGAAGCTACGGGCGATGCCCAGTCGTGTGCGCCGGTGCGGCGCCAGTCGCGAAACATTTTGACTATAAAATATGATTGTGCCGACATCGCAGCGCAACGCGCCGCTAATGCAATTGATCAGCGTGGTCTTACCCGAACCGTTCGGGCCGATAATGCCGAGGCGTTCGCCGGCAGCGACAGCCAGGCTGACGTCCGATAGCGCCGCGAAGCCGCCGAAGTGCTTTGAGATCGACTCGACGTTTAGTATCGGCATGGTCATCGGCGTTGCCACCTTTTGTGCAACTTTTGCGCCAGACCAACGATGCCATTCGGCGCCGCCACAACGAACACAACCAGCAGTACGCCGACGATCAATACGTTGAGTTCGGAAGAAACCGTCACGGTCACGATTTGCTGCACCGACGCGAGCAACAGCGCGCCGATTACCGGGCCGATCCAGATTTGTGTGCCGCCGATGATCGGCATCGCAAGTGCGGATACGGCGTAGTTCAAGCTGAATGCCGACGTCGGCTCGATGAAATTCATGTAGAGCGGAAACGGTGCGCCGGCTAATCCCATCAGTGCGCCGGAAGCAGTGGCGGCGAACAACTTTAACCTGAGCGTTGGGACGCCGACCGATTCGGCGGCTTCTTCGTTGTCGCGCAACGCGCGTAAGCCACGGCCAATTTTTGAGGTTTCGATATGCCGTGCCAGCGTAACCGCGAGCAGTGCGATTGCCGTCATTAAAACAAACAGCATGCGCGCATATGAGCTGAACCCTTCCGGTGGAGGCGGCGGCAGCACGGTCGTCCCCCGTGCGCCACCGACTAGAGACCAATTCATCACGACGGTTTCGCAGATCACCGCGACCGCGACCGTCGCGATAGAAAAGAATATTCCGCGCAGGCGCAGTGTCATCGCCCCGATCACAAAGCCCATCAACCCGGTCACGCACATTGCCGCGATGAGTTGAATCGGCAGAGGCGCGGAGAAAAGTTTCATCAGCGCGACCGCCGTGTAGGCGCCCGCGGCGAAGAATGCCCCGGCGCCGAAATTAACGTACCCGGCGTAGCCACCGAGAATGTTCCATGCCGTGGCTAACACGACGAACTGCAAAACCACGTAGCCGGCAAAGAAGAAGTATTCGTTCGCTGCGACGCGTGTCAATACCAGCGCCGTGAACAAAACTACGCTGGCGCCGACGCTGAATCTGCCCCAGCCGCGCATCGTTAACGTCCGAATAAACCGCTTGGACGCACGGCTAGTATCAGCAATAATAATCCGAACGCGACGGCAGGGGCCCAAGACGCGCCAAGGGAGTTGAGCACCAAGCTTTCCGCAACGCCGAGTATCATTCCCGCAACCAGTGTTCCGGGCATGCTGCCCAAGCCCGCCAGCACGGCAACGCAAAAAGTGCGGCCGATATACAAGCGTCCCAATCCCGGTTCAACTGGGTTGACGATAATCAGCAACGCGCCTGCCAGCGCGCAGGTCGCGGTGGCAATCGCAAACGCCCAGTGTTTAATGCGCACCGGATCGGCGCCCATCAGCGACAACGCCATTTCATCTTGCGCCACTGCTTTAATGGCGCGGCCGGTGAATGTTTTTGAAAGATAGGCCGAGAGTGCAAGCGTCAACAGCAACGCCACGCCAACCGCAATGAGCATGCGTAACGGCAGGCGCATTTCACCGAGTGCGAGACTCTTGCCGATGTAGGGCGCTTCGACCATGCGCTGGTCGACGCCGAAGCTAAGAATAAGCAAGACTTCGAGAATAAACGAAACACCAAAAAAGAACGCCAGGCCGCGCAAACCAGCATCGCCGCCGCGCCGCTCGAATGTAGCGTGATAGAAGCGATACAGCGCCAGCCCGCCGAGAAAAAATACTGGCGTGAGTAAGGCGCCGGCAAGTAGCGGATCGACCCCGTATTGACCCAGGAAATAGGCGCCATAGGCGCCCAATACTAAGAAAGCCGGATGGGCAATTTGCGGCACATCGAGCAATCCGAATGCGACCGACAAACCGACGCTGACGGCCGCATAAAAACAGCCAAGCATGAGGCCGGCGACTATTGCTTCGGCGAGGAGATCGAAGTGCATGGGACGTGGTCGGACGCGCGCTTATTCTCTGGCCTGTGAGAACGGCGAAACTTCACCGGTTTTGAATCCATCGGGCGCGACGATCACTTGTTTGCCGGCCGCGCGGAATTGCTCCAAATTCTTGTCGGTTATGCCGCGGAACTGCACGTATACGATACGCGGATTGGCCCATTCCCCGGTGGCGCTAAAACGAATGTTTCCAACCACGGTCTTGACTTCGTTTTCATGCAAATACTTGGCGAGTATTTTGTGGTCGAGACTCTTGGTCGCCGTCACCGCGTCGGCAAGAAGTTGACCGATTGCATAGTTAAACGGCGGCAAGTAGAAGCCGAGCTGATCGACCTTGGCCTGTTTTGCCTTGGCCTGATAGCGTTCAATAAAATCCAGTACGCCGGGAAAATTCATTGTTTTTTCCGGCGCCCACACGTGATAGTTAACCACGCCATTCAATGCCGAGCCGAGTGATTCCATGATCGACGCGTTTTGCAATCCGACCATACCGCCGCCAAACAATTTGACGCTCGATCCGACGCCGATTTCGTTTACGGCGCGGATGATGGCGCTTGAATCCGACGGATAGGACGCAACAAACACCACATCAGGCTTGGTCGCACGCAGCGCGCGAATCATTGAAGAAAAATCCACCGTGTTGGGCGGATAGTTCTGGTCATATACAGACTCCAAGCCATTCGCCTTCACCCCGGCGCGAATGCCGTCCGCGAAAGTTTGGGCGAATTCCGCATCCGCGGCGAGTACGGCGATGGTCTTCGCACCCAATTTTTTGCAAAGACTAAACAGCGGTAGCGTGGCGTCCTTCACCGACGCCCACGGCATAATGTTGAAGTACTTGTCATGGCGTAACTGCGCATTGGCGTCGAGCGCAAAATTGCCGATCAGCAGTACGTCGCGCTGTTTCACCAGCGGCATAATCGGTGCGGCGACGTTCGTGCTGTACGGCGCGATCAGCAAATCGACTTTGTCGACGTCGAGCAACTTGGTATAAATTCCCGGCGCCATAGCCGGATTACTTTGATCGTCGTACACGACTAATTCAACCGGCCGCCCCAGCAAACCGCCGCGCGAATTCACGTCATCGCGCCAGATTTGCATTCCGAGCAAACCGGATTTGCCCGCGCCACTAAGCGCGCCGGTTTGCGCCATCGACAAGCCAATCCGAATCGGCTTGGCATTCTGCGCTGTGGCCGGTGTGAAGATTGTGGCGAGCAAAATCGCAGACAACAGCGTCCATGCACTCCATGGGAAGTGCGCGCGCAAATACTTCATCATTTTGTCTCCTCCTGTGTTCGATGCGACCGGGAAAAGGTTTTCGCTTTTTTTCCGCCAGATCCGACTACTACTATTTTGGCATATTTCTGCAACACCGGCTTGATTGTCCAAGTCCGCGCACTGAGTCAGTGGGTTGCCGATCGATAAAATTGGAGGCATTGCCAACAGCCGCATGGATACAACCTCGTGGCATGGCATGCCTTGGATGCCAATATCCATGAGGATACTCAGGCATGCCCCAGAAAAAACTAAGGCCCGACTAGCGGGCCTTAGTTGATCTACAAAACTAAGACTTAGGCAGCGCGGAGCAGCCCGCGCATTTTCTGCATGGCTTTTTGCTCGATTTGGCGAATCCGCTCGGCGGAAACCGAGAATTCGGCGGCCAGGTCGTGCAGTGTCGCCTGATCTTTATCTTCACGCAGCCAGCGTGCTTCGATAATACGGCGGCTGCGATCGTCCAAATTCGACAATGCGTTGGTTAAATTCTCAGCGCCGAGCGTTACCGTTTCAGCTTTCTCCAGGAGCTTCGATGGCTCAGCGTCCGCGTCGGTCAGATAGGCGATCGGGCTGACCCAATCGTCGTCATCTTCATGTAATGGCTCCAGTGAGACGTCTTGGCCGGACAGGCGGGTTTCCATTTCCATCACTTCTTCTGGTTTCACGCCGAGCGCTTTCGCCATACCCTGAACTTCTTTAGGCGACATGGTGCCGAGGCTGGTTTTCAGGCTGCGTAAATTGAAGAATAGTTTTCGTTGCGCCTTGGTCGTGGCGATCTTCACCATCCGCCAGTTGCGCAAGATATATTCGTGAATTTCGGCTTTGATCCAATGCACCGCGAACGACACCAGGCGCACGCCACGTTCTGGATCGAAACGCTTTACAGCCTTCATCAAACCGACGTTACCTTCTTGAATTAAATCCGCATGGGGCAAGCCATAGCCGAGATAATTACGCGCGATGGACACGACAAAACGCAAATGCGACGTGACTAAATAATGCGCCGCGTCCAGATCGTTGTCCTGCTTCAGTTTGCGGCCATAGTTGAGCTCTTCCTCGTGGGTGAGCAGGGGAAAGCGGCCGACGGCATGGATGTAATTTTCCAAGCTGGCAACGTTCAAACTTGGGACCGGCAACTGCATTGTGTTCATAGACTAACCTCCAATGTAGGTGCTTAGTTTAGCACTCCATGGTATAGAGTGCCAGGCGCAAAAAAGGTTCACGACGGAATTCCAGATCGGTGTGGTCTATACTAAGTAACATATTGTTAATGATGGACAAATAAAAAAGCCCAGCGAATCTCCGCTGGGCTTTCTGATTAAAAATGAGCCGAATTTACTTCTTTTTGTCGGCCGCAGCGGCGGCAGATGGGGCGGCAGCGGGTTGGGCAGGCGTTTTCTTTGCGGCCGTGGCAGTCGTAGCGTTGGCGAGGACATCACCATTAACGGTCAGACCGGCACCCGACATTTTCTCTGCATTCTTCGGGCCGACACCTTTGACGCGATGAATGAAGTCAGTCCAGTCTTTGAATTTGCCGTTCTTGGTGCGTTCGGCGATGATCGCATCGGCGGTTTTAGCACCGATCGACTTGATGCCATCCAAAGCCGCTTTATCTGCCGTATTTGCGTCGACAGCAGCAAAAGCGAAATTGACGAAAGCGAATGCCGTAACGATCGCTAACAGTATTTTTTTCAACATAATGGTTCTCCAGTTTTAAGTAAAATAATTTTCGTACCCGGCGTATGGGACATCGGTTGATATTCCCTGGCGCTGATTGAATCTTAGGGCAATAAACTTAAGAGAAACTGAAGGCAGATTAGCGAACCGATGCCACAACGGGATTTTTTTACAGAACACATTACGGCTGCGGCGATTGGACAAATTTATCGTGGCCTTAAGTCTTTCTTAAGTGCGCTTTCGTACTATTCGTCTCACGGTCGCGCATGCGCTCGGCCGGGATTCAGAAAATTTAACCTTTAGGGAACCGAGAAAATGATTAACGCACGTCTACTGACCATTGCCGCTATCGCTGCTATCCTTTCCGCCGTTGGTGTCGCGAACGCGGCAACCGATGCAAAGCCCGCTGTTGCGGCTGCTGCTCCTGCGGCCACTGCTACCGCCGCACCGGCCGCAGAAATGAAAAAAGCGATGGGTAAGAAAAAACACAAGAAACTTCATGCCAAGAGAAAAGCTGCACACGCAACTTAATTGCCGGATATCGGGGACTGCCGTGCCGAGCTAGCCACGGCATTTTCCGATTTTTCGACGCGATCGCTTTGATCGACGTTCATTTGCCTCACAAAATCTTTGTATCTCCCAATTTGAAACGTTAGGGAAGCTCTGAATAAGTTTGAGTTCTAAGTGAGGCAAGGCGCGAGCAAAAAATATCGACGCAGCTATAGGGATGATATGTAAGGCGATATTTTTTGTGAGTAACGCAGCTTCACGACGAAATCGGACTTGTTCAGAGCTTCCTTAGACTAAACTTCGTTTCTTTCCTCAACACCTCAACGACAAAGCATGCGCCTTCTGCTGGTTGAAGACGACACCATGATCGGCGAAAGCGTTCGTCTCGGTTTACGCCAAGACGGCTTCGTCGTCGATTGGGTGCGAGACGGTAAGGCGGCCGAGCTGGCATTGAGCAACGAAGATTACGCGCTGCTACTGCTCGATTTGGGCCTGCCAAAAAAGGGCGGCCTCGACGTGCTAAAGACTTTGCGCAAAAACGCAAACTCGATCCCCATTTTGGTGCTAACGGCACGCGATGCCATCGCCGATCGCGTGCAAGGACTTGATGCCGGGGCCGACGATTACCTCGTCAAACCGTTCGATCTGGACGAACTCGCGGCACGTATCCGAGCACTATTGCGACGCCACAGTGGGCGTAGCGAAACCGAGCTGCGCTGCGGCGATCTCATCCTCAATCCTGCTACCCATCAGGTTTTTCAGGGCGCGAAAGAAATCTCGCTATCGGCTAAAGAGTTTTCCGTGCTGCACGCGTTGATTGATCGTCCTGGCGCGGTGCTATCCCGGGTTCAGCTCGAGCAACATTTATACGGTTGGGACGAAGAGGTCGAAAGCAATTCTATTGAAGTGCATATCCATAATCTCCGGAAAAAACTTGGCAGCGAATTGATTCGCAACGTTCGCGGCGTTGGCTACGTGGTCGCCAAATCCTGATGTCGATACGCCAGCGGCTATTGCTGTGGCTGCTGTCGGCGGCGATGATTGCGATCGCGATCACCGGTTTGAGCATCTATCAGCGCGCGCGGCACGAAGCGAATCACCTTTTTGATTACCATCTGAAACAAATCGCGTTGACGTTGCAAGACCACGTGCCAGACGAAGTCGACATCACCGGAACACTAGAGGAAGAGATTGACTACGATTTTGTCATTCAGGTGTGGTCCGATCGCGGCGAAAAACACTATTTGTCGCATCCGCACAAAGCGCTGCCACCGCGAACCGAACCCGGCTATCAAACCGTCCGCACCGACGAGGGCGAATGGCGGGTTTTTAGCATGAAACAAAATGAATTGCTGGTGCAAGTTTCACAGCCAGGCGATATTCGCACGCAACTGGCGACCAAGCTCGCGCTAAGCACTATGATGCCGGCACTGTTCTTGCTCGTTTCACTCGGATTTCTGATTTGGTTCATCGTTGGGCGCGGCATGCGTCCACTCGAGCAACTCGCCGACGTTGTCCGTGCCAGCGATGCGAACACCCTAAAACCGATTCCCCCAACCAATCTGCCAAGCGAATTGAAGCCACTCGCCGCGGCGCTGAACGATTTGCTCCGGCGACTCGATCACGCGATGACAACCCAGCGCGACTTTGTCGCGGACGCTGCCCATGAATTACGCACGCCGCTCACGGCATTGCAGTTGCAAGCGCAGTTAGCCGAACGCGCTACGACTGACGCGGAACGCAGCGTTGGCTTTGCCAACCTAAAGGAAGGACTAAAGCGCGCGACCCATCTGGTGCAACAGTTATTGTTATTGGCGCGGCAAGAAGCGCTCGCAAGCCAAGCGCCGCACACACCAATCGATCTCTCTGTGCTTCTCAACAAAGTAATCGAACAACATGCGCCACTTGCCGCGGTCAAGGGTATCGAATGGCGGCTGAACGTCGAGGCGGCAGTTGACGTGCGGGGTGACGAGGAAGCCCTGCGCATCATGATCGGCAACGTCATCGATAACGCCGTTCGCTATACGCCGGAAAAGGGTGCGATCGACGTGGTACTCAAACGAGAAGGGGGTGGCGTAGTGCTTGATATCAGCGACAGCGGACCGGGAATCCCCGAAGAAGAAAGGCAACGGGTTTTTGACCGCTTCTACCGCCTAGAGGGCAGCGCAAGTCGAGGGAGTGGATTGGGCTTGGCGATCGTCAAACGTATCGCCGATACCCATGGTGTGGAAATTCGGTTAAGCGATCGTTCGAATGGTATCGGGCTGCGCATACGATTTACTTTTCTTCGCAGCAGTGCTTAGTAACCCGATTGCGCCAGGCAAATTCTGGGTGGCGCGAACATGAACGCACAAAAACTAAATAGTATTTATCAGAATTACCCGATAATCATTGACAGTGGTCAGGGTGGCGCCGGTAACGATTTGATCGCCGAGGGCTTCGAAAAAACCGTGACCGTCATTGTTAGCGAGATATTGTTTGGCGTCGACACCCTTCGCGCGCGCGCGGGCGAGCGTGTCGGGTGTGAGCAGGGCGCCGGCGTTGTCGGCCGCGCCATCGATGCCATCGGTATCGGCGGCGAGCGCATAAATATTCGGTAGGCCATCAAGTTCAATGGCGAGCGACAGTAAAAATTCCACGTTGCGGCCACCGCGCCCGTTGCCGCGCACCGTCACGGTAGTTTCACCGCCGGAAATAAGCGCTACGCCACGCTGCGCGTCCAGCTTGCCTCTTGCTGCGGCATGCTTGGAGAAGCAATTGCCATGCGCCTTCCAGGCCGATGGCTGTTGCAATACTTCTTTTGCTAACGCGCCGTAGACCTTCGCGACTTCACGCGCTTCGCCGGTGACATGGTCGCCGAGAATGACCGGAGCATAACCCTGCGACACGAAAAATTCCGCCGCTGCTTCGAGCGATTGATGGGCCGTCGCGATCATTCGATTGTCGACGTGCTTGAAAATGGCGTCGCCGGGCTTTAGGGTTTCGTCGAACTCGCCGCGCTTTCCGGCGTCGAGAATATCGAGCGCGGATTTGGGTTCACTGATGTTGTAGTGAGCGAGCAATGCCAAAGCGTCGGAGTAGGTCGTCGGGTCCGGAGCTGTCGGACCGGAGGCGATGTGCGTCGGATCATCGCCGGTGACATCGGAAATAATCAACGCGGCGACCTCGGCGCCGCGTTCGACGGCAACCTGCGCAAGGCGCCCGCCTTGCACGCGCGAGAGATGTTTGCGCACGGTGTTGATTTCTTGAATCGTCGCGCCGCACATGAGTAGCGATTTCGTAATTACTTTCAAATCGACCATCGACAAGCCATCTACCGGCTGCGCTAGCAAACTTGACCCGCCACCGGAAACCAATGCCAGGAGCCGATCTCCGGGCTGCAGCGCTTGGACGCGTACAAAAATTTCTTGCGCGGCGCGCTCGCCCGCTTCGTCCGGAACCGGATGACCGGCTTCGATGACGCGAATTGTTTTCGTCGGCAAACCATGGCCGTAGCGCGTAATCACCAAGCCCTCCAGCGGCGCACCGCTCGGCCAATGCGTCTCAATGGCTTGCGCCATCGAAGCGGCGGCTTTTCCGGCGCCGATCACCAAGGTCTTACCGGTTTGCACAGACCGATGACTCGGCACATAGGCCGGAATAATCTTAAGCGGATCGGCCGCGGCAACCGCTCGATGAAAACTTTCCACTAAGAGTTCGTGCGCAAACAAGTTATTTCCTCGCTGTTTTGAGTGTATGTTGCAAAAATTGTCCGGTGTAGCTCGCCTGGTTTTTCGCGATGTCTTCGGGCGTGCCTTCAGCGATAATAGTGCCGCCCCCGTCACCGCCCTCGGGTCCTAGATCGACCACCCAATCGGCGGTTTTGATGACGTCGAGATTATGTTCGATGACCACCACCGTGTTGCCGTGATCGCGCAAACGATGCAGAACTTTCAATAATAAATCGATGTCGTGAAAGTGTAATCCCGTGGTCGGTTCATCGAGGATGAATAAGGTTTTACCGGTGTCGCGCTTGGACAATTCCAATGATAATTTTACCCGCTGCGCTTCGCCGCCGGAAAGTGTCGTCGCGCTTTGGCCCAGCGTGATATAGCCGAGGCCGACGTCGAGCAATGTTTCCAGCTTGCGCGCGACGATCGGCACGGGCTTGAAAAATTCATAGGCTGTTTCGACCGTCATCTCCAACACTTCTTGGATATTCTTGCCTTTGTATTGCACCTCCAAGGTCTCGCGATTGTAGCGCCTGCCGTGGCACACGTCGCAGGGAACGTAGATGTCGGGCAGGAAATGCATCTCGACTTTAATGACGCCGTCGCCCTGGCACGCCTCGCAACGGCCGCCTTTGACATTGAACGAAAATCGCCCCGGCCCATAACCGCGCTCGCGCGATTGCGGCACTTGTGAATACAGATCGCGAATCGGCGTGAATAGGCCGGTGTACGTTGCTGGATTCGAGCGCGGAGTGCGGCCGATCGGACTTTGGTCGACACTGATGACTTTGTCGAAAAACTCCATGCCGTGGATTGCATCATGCGCCGCGGGCTCGGCGACGCTGCCATAAATGTGGTGTGCGGCAGCCTTGTAAAGCGTGTCGTTAATCAATGTTGATTTACCGGAACCGGATACGCCGGTGACGCACACCAACAAACCGATTGGTAAATTTAGATTCACTTGCTTGAGGTTATTTCCAGTGGCGCCGAGCAACTGAAAAGTTTTTTCTTGGTCCGGCTTGGTGCGTTTTTTTGGCGTGGCGATTTCGAGTTTGCCACTTAAATATTGCCCTGTCAGCGACGCCTTGTTGGTCTGTATCGCTTTTGGCGTGCCTTCGGCGATGATGCGCCCACCGTGCACGCCGGCGCCGAGGCCGATGTCAATGACGTAGTCGGCCGAGAGGATTGCCTCTTCGTCGTGTTCGACGACAATCACTGAATTGCCGAGATCGCGCAGTCGTTTCAGCGTTTCCAATAGTCGATGATTGTCGCGCTGATGCAAACCGATCGAGGGTTCGTCGAGCACGTACATTACGCCGGTCAAACCGGAACCGATCTGACTGGCCAATCGAATGCGCTGCGCCTCGCCGCCGGAAAGCGTATCGGCGGCGCGGTCCAGCGATAAATACTCCAGGCCGACGTTGTTCAGAAACTGCAATCGGTTAGCGATTTCCTTGACGATCCTTTCTGCGATCGCTTGCTTCTTGCCTTTGAGCTTTAGTTGCTCGAAGAAGCTCATGCTTTGCTTGAGCGGCAGGCATGACAGTTCGTGAATGGTGCGATTGGCCACCTTTACATTGCGCGCCTCTAGACGCAGGCGCGTGCCGTTACATTCCGGGCAAGGCTTGTTGTTGAGATACTTCGCTAACTCTTCGCGCACCATCGCCGAGTCGGTTTCGCGATAGCGGCGCTCCAAATTCGGAATGACACCTTCGAAGGTGTGGCTGCGAATGACCACCTTGCCGCGTTCGGTCGGATACTGAAAATCGATGCGTTCTTTGCCACTGCCTTGCAAAATAATTTCCTGCGTTTCTTCTGACAACTCATCGAATGACCGGTCGAGTTCGAATTTATAATGTCGCGCCAGACTTTGCAGCAGTTGAAAATAAAATTGATTGCGCCGATCCCAGCCTTTAATCGCGCCACTCGCCAAACTCAAATGAGGAAAGCCGACGATACGCTTCGGATCGAAAAAATTAATCTCGCCCAAACCGTCGCAGCGCTGGCAGGCGCCCATCGGATTGTTAAACGAGAAGAGACGCGGTTCCAATTCCTGCAAGGAATAAGCGCAGATCGGGCAGGCGAATTTTGCCGAAAATAAATGTTCCTTGCCGCTATCCATTTCCACCGCCAGCGCGCGGCCGTCGGCATGGCGTAACGCCGTTTCGAAGGACTCGGCTAAGCGCTGCTTCGCATCCAGCCCGACTTTGAGGCGATCGATCACGACTTCGACCGTGTGCTTTTTGGTTTTCTGCAGCTTAGGTAAATCGTCTATTTCGTAGACTTTGCCGTCGACTCGAAAGCGCACGAATCCTTGCGCCTGCAACTCGGCGAATAAATCCAACTGCTCGCCTTTGCGTTCGACCACCATCGGCGCTACGATCATCAGCTTGGTGTCTTCCGGCAGCGCGAGTACATGATCGACCATTTGCGACACGCTTTGCGCTTCGAGCAAGATTTCCGGGTGGTTCGGGCAATGCGGATCGCCCACCCGTGCAAACAGCAACCGCAAGTAATCGTGGATCTCCGTTACCGTGCCCACGGTCGAGCGCGGGTTGTGGCTGGTGGCTTTTTGTTCGATTGAAATTGCCGGCGACAATCCTTCGATCAAATCGACGTCGGGTTTTTCCATCAATTGCAAGAATTGCCGCGCATAAGTGGAAAGCGATTCGACGTAGCGGCGTTGGCCCTCGGCGTAAAGCGTATCGAAGGCGAGCGAGGATTTTCCTGAACCGGACAGTCCGGTAATGACAACCAATTGATTGCGTGGGATGTCGAGATTGACGTTTTTTAAGTTATGGGTGCGCGCGCCGCGAACCTTGATGTATTCCATGGGTGTGAAGATTTCCTGAATGCCGGGCCGCACTAGCGCGCGTCTAGATGCAAAGACCGGTGAAATGTAAACCTGTTAATATACGCGAATACCTGTGTTTTCCTCAAACCTTCAATGTCGTCCCCAAGTAAAATGTCCCCCCAGGAGCTGCGCGCCAGCATCAGTTTGGCCGGCGTGTTCGGTTTGCGCATGCTTGGGCTGTTCATTATTTTGCCGGTGTTTTCGCTCTATGCGATTGAATTGGATGGCGGTCAAAGCCATTTGCTGGTCGGTATTGCGCTGGGCGCTTACGGCATTACTCAAGCGATCTTGCAAATTCCATTTGGATGGCTCTCCGATCACTACGGCCGCAAACCGGTTATCTATTTCGGGCTGCTAGTTTTTGCCATCGGCAGTTTTGTCGCCGCGATGGCGGACAACATTTACCTCGTCATTCTTGGCCGATTAATACAAGGCGCGGGTGCGATATCCGCCGTGGTGCAGGCGCTCGCCGCGGATCTGACACGCAGCGAACACCGCACCAAGGCCATGGCGATTATCGGTGCGACGATTGGCGTATCGTTTGCGCTATCGATTATTCTTGGGCCGGTGTTGAATCATTGGATCGGCGTGCCGGGAATTTTCGTGATTACAGGCGTGCTGGCCTTGCTCGCAATTATCGTTGTCGCGAAGGCGGTGCCGAACGAACGTATCGCCGAGGATGCCAATCCGCGCCGCGTCGATAAAAGCCTGCTCGGGCCGGTTTTACGCGACCGGCAATTGCTGCGATTGAACTTTGGCATCTTCGTACTGCATGCCGGCATGATGGGGTTATTTATCGTCACGCCGCTGATGCTTAAACAAAGCGGCCTCGCGGCGCAACAGCATTGGCAGGTGTATTTGCCAGTGGTGCTGCTGTCCTTCGTGCTAATGCTGCCGGCCGTGATGCGCGGTGATCGGCACGGCGCCGATAGGCGTATTTTCGTCATGGCGATCGGCGTGTTGATAGCCGGATATTTAGTGTTGGCCGCGGCCGGCGCCAGTTTTTGGCTGTTATGTCTAGGATTGTTGATTTTCTTCACGGCATTCAACATTCTCGAAGCGAGTTTGCCGGCGTGGATTTCCAAGCGTGCAACGGCGGAAAATCGCGGTACGGCGTTGAGCGTGCACAGCATCTTTCAATTTCTTGGGCCGGCGTTTGGCGGTTACGCCAGCGGCTGGCTGCTGGATCACGCCGGTCCGTTCGCGGTATATGTTTTTTGTGCCGCGCTTGCGATACTATGGTGGCTGGTCGCGCTGCCGTTGCAGTCCTTGCCGCGTGACGAAAACGATGGCAAGACTTGGAAAGTTATAGAGGAAAGGTAGGGAACCTAATGGCTTCACTGAATAGAGTTATGTTGATCGGCAATCTCGGCGCCGATCCGGAAATGCGTTATTTGCCGAGCGGCGATGCGGGGGCGAATATTCGCATCGCCACGACCGAATCGTGGAAAGATAAAGCCAGCGGCGAGAAGAAAGAGGAAACGGAATGGCATCGCGTTTCGTTCTTCGGCAA
>JANNFT010000261.1:0-2271 GCA_031380185.1 Pseudomonadota bacterium | reverse complement strand
CTGCTGCAGTACATTGAAGTTCCGCCACCTTTTGATTTGCTGGACTTCGGCTGCGGACCGGGACGTGACCTTATGACATTCAAACAACTCGGGCATCGCGTGACCGGCCTTGAAGGCTCAATACGGCTTGCAGACATGGCGCGTTCCTACAGTGGCTGCGAAGTGCTGTGTCAGAATTTCTTAAAACTCAGTTTGCCGCGCAGTCATTTCGACGGCGTGTTCGCTAATGCCGTGCTGTTTCACGTCCCCAGCCAAGAGTTAGCGCGCGTGTTGCGGGAACTGCATGCAACACTGAAACCACGCGGCGTGCTCTTTAGTTCCAATCCCCACGGCAATGGCCAAGAGGGTTGGAACGGTGATCGCTATGGCGCCTATCATGATTTGCCAGCCTGGCGCGGATATCTGTGCGCAGCGGGATTCGTTGAATTGATTTACTACTATCGTCCCGCCGGCCTCCCACGCGAGCAACAACCTTGGCTGGCGAGCGTCTGGCGCAAGCTCGAAACCTAGTCGTTGTGGATCGGTTCGTCGAAACAAAAGCCGCGATACTTGCCGTTGAATTTCCACCACGGAATGCTAACAGGCAGCAAGGAACGGCGATTCAACGCGCCAACACTGGTTCCTGAGATTACGCTGATTACGCAATCGCTTTTTTCAGAATAGCCGCCTTCATCGCGACCGCTCCAACTTGCGGGCAGTCGACAATGTTGACATAGGCTACGAACCAATACCGGGGCGGCTCTCAGCCAATGCTTTGCCAGGAACCAAGCGGGACGCGCGCCCTGGCGCAGTGCCCGGCGAATACAAATCACTCGGGATTGACGAATAATTTCTGCTTCAGTGTCTTGAGTTGATCGCGAACTTTTGCCGCTTGCTCAAACTCCAAATTTTTTGCGTGATCAAACATTTGCTTTTCCAGCTTTTTAAGCGTCGCAGTCATTTGTTTTTCACTCATCGCACCGTATTTTGCGCTTTCCTGTGCAGCCATCAGCATTTCGCGCTGGGTTTCCGGGTTGTAAATACCTTCGATGATGTCCTTAATTTTTTTTGTCACACCGATCGGCGTAATACCCTCGGCGAGATTGTGCGCAATCTGTTTGGTGCGCCGCCGTTCCGTTTCACCAATCGCTTTCTTCATCGACTCGGTCATTCTATCGGCATACAGAATCGCCGTGCCGTTCAGATGCCGCGCCGCGCGGCCGATGGTTTGAATTAGCGAGCGTTCCGAGCGCAAAAAACCTTCCTTGTCCGCATCGAGAATCGCAACTAACGACACCTCCGGCAAATCCAATCCTTCGCGCAATAAGTTAATTCCCACCAATACGTCGAATACGCCCATGCGCAGATCGCGGATAATTTCAACCCGCTCAACCGTGTCGATGTCGGAATGCAAGTAGCGTACTTTCACCGTGTGCTCGGCCAGATAATCGGTTAAATCTTCCGCCATGCGCTTGGTGAGCGTGGTCACTAACACGCGCTCGTTTTTGTCTACCCGCAGCTTGATTTGAGAGAGCAAATCGTCAACTTGATACGACGCGGGACGCACTTCGATCTGTGGATCGACCAAGCCCGTCGGCCGCACCAGTTGCTCGACCACTTGCGCTTGATGTTGTGCCTCGTAAGTCGATGGCGTCGCCGAAACGAATACGACTTGCCGCATCATTTTCTCAAACTCATCGAAGCGCAGCGGTCGATTGTCGAGCGCCGAAGGCAAGCGAAAACCGTACTCGACCAAATTTTCCTTGCGCACTCGATCACCTTTGTACATTGCCCCAACCTGTGGCACGCTGACGTGGGATTCGTCGATGATCATCAATGCTTGTTTCGGCAAATAATCGATCAAGGTCGGCGGCGGCTCGCCCGCTGCACGGCCGGACAGAGGCCGTGAATAGTTCTCGATGCCTTTGCACAACCCTAGCTCGTTGAGCATTTCCAAATCGAAGCGCGTGCGCAGTTCGATACGTTGCGCCTCGAGCAGCTTGCCATGGCTGACAAACGTTTCGATGCGTTCGCGCAATTCAAGCTTGATGAATTCGATGGCGCGCAAGGTCGTCTCGCGCGGCGTAACGTAATGACTCGACGGATACACGGTAAAGCGTGACAAGCGCCGCTGCACCTGGCCGGTGAGCGGATCGAACAAATCCAAACGATCGACTTCGTCGTCGAACAGGCTTATACGCAGCGCCGTCTCGGCGTGCTCCGCGGGAAACACGTCGAGTACATCGCCGCGCACGCGAAACGTGCCGCGCTTGAATTCCAGTTCGTTGCGCT
>JANNFT010000250.1:0-4219 GCA_031380185.1 Pseudomonadota bacterium | reverse complement strand
TGGTCGAATCGTGCCAGCGCGTCGCGCACGACGTGCGTGGCGGAATTGTCGAGGGTGCGGGCCATTGGATCCCGGAGGAACAGCCGGATGAGTTGGCGCGATTATTGTTAGCGTTTTTTGCCTTGACGGAGTAATTCCTTCTCCCTTGAAGCTAGCCGTTCAGATTAAGTGTGGAGATAGAGGCCCCGGTTAATTGGCCCGTAGGTTTCTCTGAACGGCTGCTTCAGAGATCTCCGCCTCGGGACGGCGGTCGGCCAGAAGTTGTCAATCTGCGCATCATCCCATTTGCTAGCACTTTTCGCTTGCAAGTGATACCAATTTGTGTAAGCATTCTTTGCAGTGAACTCAAAACACCGGAAAACGCTTCGCGCCATCTTTGCAAAGCCGACCTCGCCCTCAATCGTGTTCTCAAGCATTGAATCGCTGATCATTGCGCTCGGTGGCGAGGTCACTGAGCGCGAAGGTTCGCGCGTAAAGATAACGTTGCGAGGTGAACAGTGGCGATGTCATCGCCCTCATCCCGGCAAGGAAGCCAAGCACTATCAGGTTGAAGAGGTGCGTGAATTGCTCGAACGTGTTGGAAAATTGCCATGAATACGATGACCCATAAAGGCTATACCGCTCGAATCGAATTTGATGAGCGCGACAACATCTTCGTTGGCCGCGTCCTGGGCCTTCGAACCATGATCAGCTTTCATGGTGAAAACGTTGATCGATTGCGCAGTGAATTTGAAGCGGCGATTGAAGATTTCCTTCTTGATTGCAAGAAACAGGGAATTCGACCCGAGAAGCCTGCCTCTGGCAAGCTGATGCTACGCGTCCCTCCCGAGGTGCACGGCGCCGCTTTAGTAGCCGCTAAAGCGGCAGGGAAAAGCCTGAATCAATGGGCTACCGAAATTCTTCAAAGCGCAACTCACCCCTGATTTTCGCATTACGGCCAGAAGTCGTCGTCCCCCGCAAAGGGGACCCAGTGACTTCCTCGTTATGAGGCTGGCGTCCCGCCTTCGCGGGAACAACGAATGTGTCGAAACCTGGCAATGCACCTTAATGATTAAATTCGCGCAATAACTTTCCAGGTCGTCCGGCTTCTTTTCTTAGCCCGCTGCCATCGGCGATCTTCGTTCCATTTACCCAAACACCGTGCAACCCATTCGCGGAAGTCGACAGGCGCGAACCGCCAGCGGGTAAATCGAACAAGCGCATGCCTTCGCCGCGCCCCACGGACTTCGGATCGAACAACAGCATATCGGCATGGGCGCCGACTTTAAGCGTGCCGCGATTTTTGATGCCAAAAAATTTCGCTTGATCGCCGGTCAATTTTTTTACCGCTTGCGCCAGCGGCAGCAGACCTTTGTCGCGCGACCAATGCCCCATGAAATGCAGCCCGAACGCCGCGTCGCAAAGGAACGTGAGATGGGCGCCGGCGTCCGACAACGACACGAGGGCATTCGGGTCCATCAGCAAACGCGCTACTTCGGTTTCGTCCCAATTAAGTAACACGGCCGTGAAGACGGTGTTCAAATCTTCTGTAAGCGCAAAATCCAGCATCCAATCGAGTGGATGTTTTTTGTCGGCGGCAGCAAGTTCCTCGATAGATTTTCCTTCAAGTGCCTTATTTTTTTCGTTCGCAACCATCGCCACGTGCACTTTGCCCCAGTCGCCGGTGAACATTCGGCGCGCGACTTTCGCCAACTCATTCTTCACGCCCTGACGGAATTCGGCACTCGCAAACAGCGTCTTAGCCGCTTCGCCGTGAACTTTCATCGCCGCCGCCCATGACGGCAACGCCTCAAATACATACGGCTCATGCATCGTAAATTCAAAGCGCAGCGGGCAGCATGACACGGCGCCGTACATATCGCTGCCGCGCTCGCGGGCCTTGGCTATGCCCGCCATATCGTCGAACACTTCGGTCGGCACCAATGGGTTATGCAGGATTGCCGCAACCAGCATCGGGCGCTTTGCCGCTTGGCCAAGGGACTCCAGGAAACTCATTTTCGTATCGGATGCCTTGGTCAGCATAAACACGCCACGCCGCGCTTCGTTGAGCGTGCCGACCAGTATTTCGAATTCGTGTTGATCAGCAAGGCGCGAAGGCATGGGAATGCCATTCTCGCCATTGTGCTGATATGAAGTGGTCGTGGAAAATCCGACCGCGCCGGCCTTCAAACCCTCGATCACGATCTGCCGCATCTGTTCGACTTCAGCCGGCGTCGCCGCACGTTTCGACGCATCAGCGCCCAACACCCAGGTACGTACCGACGAGTGGCCAATGAACGCCGCCACGTTCGGGCCGACACCTTGCTTTTCCAGCATTTGCAAAAATTCCGGGAAGGTCTCGAAACCCCACGCCACGCCGGCGCGCAACGCATCGAGCGACATCCCTTCGACGTGGGTGAGGTTACGCAAATTTAGATCGCGATCTTGTGGACGGCACGGCGCAATGGTGAAGCCGCAGTTGCCGATCACCACGGTGGTCACGCCCATCGCCGGTGACGGCGATGCCAACGGATCCCAGGTGATTTGCGCATCGTAGTGAGTGTGACTGTCGATGATGCCGGGCATCAAGGCTAAGCCGTCCGCGTCGATGATCTCCTTCGCGACACCGCAATCGGCGCTGATCGCGGTGATCATGCCATCCTTGACCGCCACTTGCTCAAAGCGCGGCGCGCCACCGGCGCCGTCAAACAGCAACGCGTTCTTGATAATCAAATCCTGCATTGCCGTCCCCTGCTGTTGAATAAAGGAAGTTATTTTACGCCATCGGCCAGCAACAAAAGCAAGCACGCGCCGATCGCGACGCATTAATACCCTAGTTTCGACGTCGGCGGCGTAACCTTGCGGAAGTGCACGCGTTCGCCGTAGGCAACGTAAAGGCCGCTGCCGACGATGACGATGATGCCGAGCAAAGTCCAACCGTCAGGAAAATCACCGAAGGCGAGAAAGCCGAATAGAATAATCCACACTAACTGGGTGTAGTAAAACGGCGCGAGCACCGAAGCCGGCGCTTTGCGCAGCGCACGAATCAGCACCAGGTGCCCCAACCCGCCGATCGCGCCGAGCGCAACAATCAACACGCTGTGCCAAAGCGTCGGTGTGGCAACTTCGAACGGGACAATCCAATAGCCAACGAGCAACACCGCCGTCAAAGCCAAACTCCCCACCAGCGCGCTGTAGAACAAGCTGGTGCGCGGATTCTCCGCGTGGAGCTTGCGTGTAATGATTTGGTACAAGCTAAAACACAGCGCCGTGCCGAGCGGCAGCAACGCCGCCGGAGAGAAAACTTTCCCGCCGGGACGGATGATGATCATGACGCCGATGAACCCGACGATGACGGCGATCCAGCGGCGACGGCTGATTTTTTCTTTGAGGATCGGCACCGCTAACAAGGTGACGAGTAACGGCGTCATGAAGCCAATGGCGGACGCCTCGGCCATCGGCATTTGGCGCAATGCCTGGAAGAAAAAACAGGTCGACCCGACCAGAAACAAGCCGCGCAGAATTTGCAGCCGCGGCCGTGAGGTGCGTACTAAATTCAACTTCATCGAAGGCCCAAGCCACGCCAGCATGATCAACATATGCACAGTGTAGCGCGCCCAAACCAGCGCCAATACCGGATAGAACGCACCGAGGTATTTCGCGATGGTGTCCATGATGGCGAAGCAAAACACCGCAGCCAGCACCAGGGGAATACCTTTGATCACGCCGGCGTCAAGCGCGTGCGGATGCTCCGCCGGCTCAATGCCCGTGCCGACAATATTGTCGACACTTTCGTCTACGACGACTTCAACTAGCACGCGTTCTTGGGTCACGAATGAATGATTGGATTTGCTTTATGGATTGTTAAGGAATGTGTCAAGCTGTGCCCTGATGGCCTCAGGGCCATGAGGGCACAGCGCGAACTATCGCCTATTGTCTGAAGATCCGCACCCCAAGCCAGCCTTCAAGAAGGCATGCCCAAGAGGCGCACCCAGATTGCCTCCCAGGCACGAGGTATTAACAAATCTTACAAGAAAATCGACATTACATCGTCGCACCGATCACCCAGGGCACGAACTCGTCGTCGCCATAGCCCAAGTCTTCGCTCTTCGAACGTTTGCCGGACGCGGTGTCGAGAATCATTTTGAAGATTTTCTCGCCGACACCTTGTACCGTTTCGGCGCCATCGACAATCTCGCCGCAATTGATGTCCATGTCGTCGGTCATGCGCAGATACATC
>JANNFT010000144.1:0-2455 GCA_031380185.1 Pseudomonadota bacterium | reverse complement strand
CGATCTCTAGTTCGCGGCCTACTAACGGGATGACCTGAGCGCCATGACTTGCCTCAAAGCGGCTCGCCGCGGCGCTGATGGCCATTACCCGCCAGGCGTGAACGGGTTCGGCAATCCCCTTCAGTTCGTGTTCACCCAAGTCCGAGAGTTCGAAAGAGTTGCCGACTAAGCGCCGGGTCGAGGAAGCGATTACGATTTGATCGGCTGCAGCTAATCCCTGCAACCGCGCAGCCAGATTGGGCGTAGAGCCAACGGCCAACTTCGACTGTTCTCCGACCCCGGCTTGTTCACCGACGACGACCGGGCCGGTGGCGATGCCGATGCGCACGGACAATGGTTCGGCAGAAGAAGCATCCTTCACCGCTTGAACGATCTCCAACGCCGCGCGCAGCGCCCGCTCGGCGTCTTCTTCATGGGCTTTGGGCCAGCCGAAGTAAATGAGAATGCCATCGCCGACATAGCGGGCGACATACCCTTCGTAACGCGCGATGACTTGACCGCAGACAGTGCGATAGTCATGCAGCAACGCGCGCAATTCTGCGGGGTCGAGTATCTCGGAGAGCGCCGTTGAGCCGACCAGGTCGCAGAACATCACCGTAAGTTGGCGGCGTTCGCCGCCAGTAGGTAAGTCGGCAGCCGGAGAAGGAGATTGAACTGTGCCGAGCGCGAGTGGTAATTCGTGCGAATCGAGAGCGGCTAGCGCGTCTAGGAATTTCTTGCGATGGCCAAGCGTGAGACCGATCTCTTTGAGGTCGGACTCGGTGAGCTTACGTACTACGCTGAAATCGATGTCGTTCTCGGAAAAGACGGACTCATAGCGTTCCAAGCCCGCTTCGCGTAACCATTCTGCGAACGACAGCATCTGCGACTCCTTGATTTATGCGTCAAATCAACGATACGCTGGGATGCCAAACGACACAAGATATCGTTGGGCCAAAAAAAACATGTAGGGTGCGCTTGCGCACCGTTCCAATGTTGGGCTTCCTTCGTCAGCCACAACCTACGAGCTGTGCTTATTGACACCCTCACGCGCGCGCCATAAGCGCGCTGCACTAGCCGACACACTACGATTCCGGAGCATTGCTCCGCTGATTGCGGGAGATTAAGATTAACCCGACTTTGATCTGCTGAAATAGGCGAAGTCCTTGCGTGGTGTGGGTTTCGGCCTATTTTTTGGCAATTATATTCCCATGTAATTATTGCCGGATTCAGGTTTGTCATGTTTACTACGGGCTTTGCCAGAAGCCGCCTCCAGCTTGGGTCACAGCGATGCATACCTGGAGGTCCAATATCCGAGCGGCACGTAGCGCAGGGGCCGAGCGATGTTGCTATGCAACGCAAATTCGCCCTATAAGAGGAAGACATCAGCTTTGCCGGGACGGGAAAGCGTTCTTGTTACGGCGGCACCCGCAAGTTAAAGTTTGAAGTCGTTTACCTCATTTTTCCCGGTAGTAATCCTGTAGAATTCCATTTTTGTTCCCGTGGTGTTTCACGTGAAACGTTGCCGAGGGCAAGACCAGGATCCATTCTATTCATGAATTTCCCCACGACATTTGATGTGATTGTCATCGGCGGCGGGCATGCCGGCACCGAGGCTGCGCTGGCGTCAGCGCGCATGGGACGGAAAACTTTGCTGCTCACACATAGCATTGAAACGCTCGGGCAAATGTCATGCAATCCGTCTATTGGCGGTATTGGCAAAGGCCATTTGGTCAAGGAGATCGACGCCCTCGGCGGCGCCATGGCGGCGGCAGCGGACGAGGCGGGGATTCAGTTTCGCATTCTGAACGCCAGCAAAGGCCCAGCGGTGCGAGCGACCCGCGCCCAAGCGGACCGGGTGCTCTATCGCCAAGCGATTCGCAGGCGCTTGGAGCGGCAAACCAATCTGTGGCTTTTCCAGCAGGCCGTGGACGATTTGTTGCTGGACGGCGATCGTGTGTCGGGCGTCGTGACTCAGATCGGCCTGGAGTTCATCGCTCGTGCGGTGGTGTTGACGGCGGGGACATTCCTGGCGGGATTAATTCACGTGGGTATGAACAACTATCGCGGCGGCCGGGCTGGGGATCCACCGGCGCTAACTTTGGCCGAGCGCTTGCGTGAACTGAAACTGCCCGTCGGGCGTCTCAAGACCGGTACGCCGCCGCGCATTGATGGAAAATCGCTAGACTACAGCGTGATGACGGAACAGCCGGGCGACGACCCGGCGCCGGTTTTTTCATTTATGGGCAACGCGGCGCAGCACCCGCGCCAAGTGCCGTGCTGGATCACCCACACCAATTCCCGCACGCATGAAATTATTCGCGGTGGACTGGATCGATCCCCGATGTTCACCGGTGTGATCGAAGGTGTTGGGCCACGCTATTGCCCGTCTATCGAAGACAAGATTCATCGTTTCGCCGGAAAAGATAGCCACCAAATCTTCGTCGAGCCGGAAGGGCTGACGACGGATGAGATT
>JANNFT010000092.1:0-2209 GCA_031380185.1 Pseudomonadota bacterium | reverse complement strand
CGACAGCGTTTACAGAGATGCCCGGAGAGACCTTATCCATGGGCTTTCCAGGCATGCATTGCCACGAGCCAAGCGGAATGCGACTCCTGGCAGTGCCAAAAAAAATGTAGGGTGGATCAGCGTGGCATAAATGCAGGGCTGCCAGGGGCTGGCCTCGGGCCACCTGTAGCGGATCCACGATTGGCGCGCGACTGGCATGAGACTACGGCGAGGCCCTAGGCGAGCCCCATCCATCGCCGAAATCCTGTGCTTTCTCTCCTTCCGCACTCGCCTTGTTTTCGACTATCCGCGGATGACGAAAAACTCAGTTGGCCGGTCAGGCGGACGGTGAGAACAAATTTACCGTGAGAATCGCTCTCTCCGCGGTGAAATTGAAAAGTAATTGTCGTATAATCCGCCTATGAACACGACGAAAATCGAGCGCAAAGTCACAACGTTGCGGCCAGTGGAAAAATCATCTCGAGTCGCCACGCGCTTGGTGCAAAAGCCGATGGTGCTCGGCAAACACCGCTTGACCGAGGCGCAACGCCGGGCGATTTTGGACGCGATGCTTAAGGCGGCTTGAGCGATAAAGCCCGTACCGTAAAGTCTAAACCCGCGGCGGTGTTCTATCATCGCCGTGTTTTCATCAACTGCCCCTTCGACACCGAGTATCTTTCGCTGTTGCACGCGATTGCCTTTGCGGTAATCGATTGTGGCTTTTCGCCGCGGCTCGCTATCCAAGAAGCTTAGAAAATTTATTCCATGCTCAAGTTATACAGTACGCTTACGCGCAAAAAAGAAGAATTCATTCCGATCAATCCCGGAAAAATTCGTATGTATGTTTGCGGCATGACGGTTTACGATTATTGTCATCTTGGCCACGCCCGCGTGCTGATTGTTTTCGATATGGTGCAGCGTTGGTTTAAGGCGTCAGGTTTCGCAGTCACCTACGTGCGCAACGTCACCGATATCGAGGACAATATCATCAAACGCGCCCAGGAAAACGGCGAATCGATTCATGCACTGACCGAGCGCTTCATTCAATTCATGAATGAAGATGCCGCGGCGCTTGGCGTGCAGGCGCCGGATCACGAGCCGCGCGCGACGCAGTATGTCGAAGCAATGCAGGCGATTATCGAGGCGCTGGAACTAAAAGGTCTGGCGTATCACGCCAGCGATGGCGATGTGAATTTCGCCGTGCGAAAGTTTCCCGGTTATGGAAAATTGTCCGGCAAATCTCTCGATGAATTACGTGCCGGTGAGCGTGTCGCGGTGGATCAAGCGAAACAAGATCCACTCGATTTCGTGTTGTGGAAACGCGCCAAGCCGGGCGAGCCCGACGAGGCCAGGTGGCCGTCAAAATGGGGCGTGGGCCGGCCTGGTTGGCACATCGAATGTTCGGCGATGAGTTGCAAGTTGTTGGGCGAACATTTTGACATTCACGGCGGCGGCGCCGACTTGCAGTTTCCGCATCACGAGAATGAAATTGCCCAGAGCGAAGGCGCGACCGGCAAGCCGTTCGTCAACTATTGGATGCACAACGGTTTCGTTCGCGTCGACAACGAAAAAATGTCGAAGTCACTCGGCAATTTTTTCACCATCCGCGAGATCCTGAAACAGTTCGATGCGCAGGTCATTCGCTTCTTCATTTTGCGCGGCCATTACCGCAGCCCGCTTAACTACAGCGACGCGCAGTTGCAGGACGCGAAAAATTCATTGGATCGTTTGTACCGAGCGCTGCGCGGCAAGAATGCGAAGATCGTTCCCATCGATTGGAACCAGCCTGATGCCGTCGTGTTCAAGGCAGCCATGGACGACGACTTCAACACGCCGGAAGCGATCGCCGTGCTATTCAAATTGTCCGACGAAGTATTCGCCGGGAGCGACAAAGCTGATTTATTGTTGTCTCTTGCAAATATCCTTGGACTGTTACAGCGCGATCTGGAAAGCTATTTTCGCGGCGCGAGTGAAGGCGACGATGGCCTGGATGCAGTTGCAATTGATGCGCTAATCGCCGCGAGGAACGCTGCGCGCAAAGCCAAAGACTTCAGCGAAGCGGATCGCATTCGCAAACAACTTTCCGAAGCCAAAATTGTTTTGGAGGATGCGGCGGGCGGGACGATTTGGCGGCGCGGATAGTATAGGGCATCGCCAGGACCCAAGCGGGGTGCGGCTCGTAGCACGGCATAAAGTAGGGTGGATCAAGCAAAGCGGATCCACCAATCAC
>JANNFT010000087.1:0-14871 GCA_031380185.1 Pseudomonadota bacterium | reverse complement strand
GTCGAAATCAACCCGAAGGTTGTGCACGTTGCTCGGGAATTTTTCATATTGCCGCAGGATGATAAGCGGCTGCAAATTGTCATCGACGACGGCGCCCTTTACATCCAAAAAACGCTCGCGCGATTCGACATCATTTTCGTCGACGGATTCGACCGCCATGCGCGCGTCGGCGCACTGGACACGCCGGCGTTCTATCAAGCGTGCCGCGGGCATTTGACGGACAACGGCCTCATGGCCGTCAACCTTTTTGGCCGAACCTTGCGTTTCGATGCCAGCATTAAGCGTATCGCCGAGGCATTTGACGATCGAATCGTCGTGCTCCCGCCATCGGCGGGCGGCAATGTCATCGCCTTCTCGATTTCGGGCAGAGAAGATTCCGTCACGGTAGCCGATTTGAAAAACCGTGCTCAGTCGTTACGCGCATTGACCGGGCTAAATCTGGCGAGTTTAGTTTCGCTCATGGCGCGAACAATTTCGTTCTTCGAAGGAAAACTGAACCTATAGATCACTGTTCGCGCGCGGCAAAGTCTGCTATCGTCCGCGCCATGATTCCCGACGCCATTGATCTATCGGGGTTGCGCCGAGTGTTGGTGACGAAGCTACGGCACCACGGTGATGTCTTACTCACATCGCCGGTGTTCCAAGCGTTAAAGAACCATGCGCCTCATTTGGAGATCGACGCGCTGGCCTATAGTGATACGTTACCCATGCTCGCCCTCCACCCGGCGATTAACACGCTATTTTCAGTAGACCGCGAGTGGAAAAAGCAATCCCTATTATGTCAATTGCGAAATGAATGGCGCCTGATGAGGGATTTGCGATCGCGGCACTACGACCTTATTGTGCATTTGACTGAACATCCTCGCGGCGCCTGGCTGAAAAGATTTGCCGGTATCCGATACGGTATCGCCCGCGAACTAGGCGCTCGGGTACGGCCAGGATGGAATGGCTTTACGCACTTTTACTCCCACCAGAGCAACAACCGCCGCCATACGGTCGAGTTGCATTTGGATGCGCTGCGTCGCATTGGATTAGAGCCCACACGCGAGGAGTCTCGGCTCGTTTTAGTTCCCGGTATCGACGCGGAAAAGTCTGTCGATAGTAAATTGGCGCGAGCCGGTCTGGCTGCCCAATCCTTCATACATATTCATCCAACCTCTCGCTGGTTTTTCAAGACTTGGCCCGTCGCAAACTTCGCGGCTTTGATCGGCCGGCTGGTGAGCCAAGGACATAGGATCGTCGTCACCGGCGCGCCAGACCAAAAGGAGATGGCGATGGTTAGGTCGATATTGGCATCGACGTCGGGTGCGGTGACCGATTTCTCCGGCCAGCTATCGCTAAAGGAGCTTGCGGCACTGGCGTCGCGCGCACGCTTATTCGTCGGCGTCGATTCCGCGCCCATGCATATCGCGGCCGCAATGCAAACGCCGGTCGTCGCGCTGTTTGGCCCCAGCGGCGAGGTCGAGTGGACCCCTTGGATGGCGCCACATCGCTTAGTCCTATCGACGCATCCGTGCCGCCCTTGTGGCCGCGACGGTTGCGGTGGGAGTAAAGTCAGTCAATGCCTCACGACGCTAGAGGTGGATCGCGTCGAAAACGCCATCCACGAACTTCTAAGTGCTACGTGAACGAAGTTAGAATCGCATTGATTCGCTCGCGCTACACGCCCTTCGGCGGCGCGGAGCGTTTCGTTGAGAGCGCGTTGGCGGCGCTGGCGGAAAAAGGCGTGACGCTAACGTTAATCACGCGCGAATGGAAAGGCCCCGCCGAACGCTCGGTTATATTGTGTAATCCCTTTCACATCGGTCGCTTGTGGCGCGACCGCGGCTTTGCGCGGAGTGTTCAGAAGATAATCGCCGGCAAGAAATTCGCGCTGGTGCAAAGCCATGAACGAATCGCCGGCTGCGATGTTTTTCGAGCGGGAGATGGCGCGCATGCCGCATGGTTAGAAGCGCGTACGCGAACGCAAGGCAGGTTCGCGCAACTTGCCACGCGCTTTAGTCCGTGGCATCGCTACATGCTCAAGGCCGAAGCGCAGATGTTCGCCGACCCACGCTTGCGGGCAGTCATTTGTATTTCGCGCATGGTGGCGAATGACGTGCGCCGTTTCTTCCGCGTGCCCGAGGAAAAGCTGCGTGTGATCTACAACGGGATCGATTGCGACAACTTTAGTCCGAAGCTGCGGGAACTTCATCGCACACCCATAAGGGAAAAACTTTTCATTCCGGCTCAGGCCACGGTGTTTCTCTTTGTCGGTTCGGGTTTTGATCGCAAAGGCGTGCGTCAGCTATTGGCGGCATTCGCGAGCATCCCCGACAAGCAAATCCACCTCATTATCGTCGGGAAAGACCGCAAACAGAACATTTACGAAAGGCAGGCGAAAGCGCTGGGAATCAATGAGCGCGTCCGCTTTTGTGGGCCGCAACGGGATGTACGTCCATACTACGGCGCCGCGGACGCATTCGTGTTGCCAACGCTTTACGAACCGCTCTCCAACGCGGTTTTAGAAGCCCTTGCGAGCGGACTTCCCGTCGTGACCAGCACCCGTTGCGGCGCGGCGGAATTGATTACGCCAGGGGTCAACGGCTTCGTTTGCGACGCACTGGATGTCGACGCCCTTGCATTACATATGGCTGCTTTGCTCGATCCGGTGTTACGAGATTCAGCCAGCCGTGCAGCGCGCACTAGTGTCCAGCACCTGACTCTGCGCGATATGTCGAACAGATATCTGCGGCTCTACGAAGAACTTTTGTCCGGCGGAAAACGAAGTGAGTGCCGATGATCGGAATCCACTCACATGATCCTAGAAACGGCAGTCGACCGCTGCTTCGGTTATTCAACATCATGGTTCCAATAAAATTATTCATAACTTGTGTACTCACCCATTTGGTGAGAATTCGCTACGGGGCGGATTGCGCGGTTCTGGCGGCGCAGGGTGGCGTTGCAACTCGTTGGAATGGAATGACCATTGCGCCTCGCCGCGCCTTGCCCTGCACCCCCATAATCGCACACTCCGCCCCGTCCAACTGCCGTTCCTAGGATGATCGACGCTATAATATTCAGCTTTCCGGTCTCGCAATCAATTTTGTTGGTATGCGCGAACCGCAAAATTTGTAAGGCCAATGCCTAACACTCCCCTTGACACCAAGGCACTCTATCTTCGGCTGTTGCGCCACGTTTGGCCATATCGCTGGGTGTTTCTTATTTCTGTACTCGCTTTAGTCGTTGGCGCTGCGACGGATACGAGTTTCGCGGCACTGATGAAATGGATGGTCGATGGGACGTTCGTCGATAAAGACCCCAGTGTAATGAAGTGGTTGCCAATTGCGATCATTGCGATCACGCTAGTTCGAGTCGCAGCAAGTTTCGCAGGCCATTTTTCTATCAATTGGGTCGGTAATCGAGTGGTGATGGATCTGCGAAAACTCATGTTTGAGCGATTGATGCAATTGCCGCTTGGCTATTTCTCCGACCACGCCGTCGGCAGCCTGATATCAAAATTCACTTATGACGTTAACCAAGTTAATTCGGCTGCTACCGGCGTCATCACTGTCGCGGTAAAAGATACGCTGACAATTGTCGGACTCTTAGCTTGGTTACTCTATTTAAATTGGCAGCTTACCCTTTTGGCGCTTACTGTCGCGCCGCTGCTCGCATGGCTGGTGCGTAAGTTCAGCGTGCGGATGCGTCATGTGAGCCGCGGTACGCAACGCGCGATGGGTGGCGTTACTCAAGTTCTCAATGAGAGCATCGACGGCCATCGGGTGGTAAAAGTTTTCGGCGGCCAGGCATATGAAGTCGAACGCTTTTTTCAGGCGATCAACCACTTTCGCGTATTTAGCATGAAACAAGTGGCGGCAACGGCGTCCAATTCGGCCATGGGCGAACTGGTCGCCGCGCTGATGTTGGCGCTTATCGTATTCCTTGTGTCGCGGCAGTCGGCTGCAAACGAGACAACCGTCGGTGGATTTGTGTCATTCATTACGGCGGCGATGATGTTGCTTGCCCCGCTCAAACGCCTGACCAATATCAACGAGCCACTTCAACGCGGCCTGGCAGCAGCCGAAAGCGTGTTCGAGTTACTCGACGAACCAGTAGAAGTCGACGGCGGGAAGGTAGAAATTGGACGGGTCACGGGTAAAATTGAATTTAAAAATGTGACTTTCCGATATCCGAACAGCGAAACCGATGCACTTAAGGACGTCTCCTTTTGCGCCCAACCGGGCGAAACAATTGCGTTCGTTGGCGCATCGGGCAGCGGGAAAACCACATTAGCCAACATGATCCCGCGATTTTTTCATGCCTCACGGGGACACATTTTGGTCGATGATTTCGACATCGAGTCGATCCGACTCAATCACCTTCGCGCGAACATTGCCTCGGTCAGCCAAGATGTCGTGTTGTTCAATGACTCCGTCGCGGCAAATATCGCGTATGGTCCCCTAGCGAATGCATCGCGCCGACAGATTATCGCGGCCGCCGAAGCGGCTTACGCAATGGAGTTTATAGCGGCCATGCCGAACGGCTTGGATACGCTAATCGGGGAGAACGGCGTAAAGCTATCCGGCGGCCAACGTCAACGCCTAGCGATAGCGCGAGCACTTCTGAAAGATGCGCCGATACTGATCCTCGATGAAGCGACGTCGGCACTCGACACGGAATCCGAAAGACAGGTTCAATATGCGCTGGACAACCTTATGAAAAGCCGCACGACAATTGTAATTGCCCACCGATTGTCGACCATCGAAGGTGCCGACAAAATCATCGTGATGGATTCCGGTCGCGTTGCGGAAGCGGGTTCGCATGCGCACTTGCTCGCGCGCGAAGGGCCGTACGCCAGGCTCCATCGGGTTCAATTTGCGGCGTAGGACTAGCGCGGTTCTGGGTTTCTACTTAGCCGAGCCTCGCGAAAATAGTCGTTGGCTATTTTGTGGATTAAGGCGTTGAAGCGTGGCGCGTAAATTAAACATCGTTCACACAGAGTCATCTACCGGCTGGGGCGGTCAGGAGATTCGCGTCCTGACTGAGATCAAGGGATTTTTGGCGCGAGGACATCGGGCAACGCTGATTTGTCCGCCGCAAGCAGAACTTTCGCCGATTGCGAGTAGAGACGGTATCGAAGTCGCTACGCTGCCAATCGACCGAAAAAATCTCACCGGGCTGCTCGCGATACGACGCTGGTTAGGCCAACATCTAGCCGAATTCGACGCGATCAATACCCACAGTTCAACCGATAGTTGGCTCACAGCGCTCGCGTTGGCGAGCTTGCACGATCGTCTGCCAATCGTGCGCACGCGCCACGTGTCGACAGCGGTGAATCGTTCCATTTCGACGCGTTGGCTTTACCAGCGCGCGACTCGGCACATCGTCACCACTGGAGAGGCGCTCCGCCAGCAACTCCATCGCGACAACGGATACGCGTTAGATTCAATGACGTCGGCGCCTACAGGCATAGACCTGAGCCGATTCCGCCCGCTCGATCGCAGCGAATGCAGGAACGCTCTCGGCCTCGAATCCAAGACTAATTTGATTGGCATCGTCGCGACCTTGCGCGACTGGAAGGGACATTGCTATCTGTTTGAGGCAATGGAAAAACTTGCAGCACGCCATCCGGCGTGGCAATTGCTTGTCATCGGTGACGGACCGTACGAACCAACACTACGCGCCGAGGTCACGAAATTGGGTCTACAACACCGAGTGCGGTTTGTCGGGCGGCAACAGAACATACCCGACTGGCTTAATGCGCTCGATCTATTTGTTCTACCATCCTATGGCGATGAGGGCGTCCCGCAGGCGATCATTCAAGCGATGGCCTGTGGTTTACCGGTGATATCTACTCCCATCGGCTCGATATCCGAAGCGGTAATCGACAAAGTCACGGGCATGCTTGTCCCGGCGCGAGATAGCAATGCTTTGGCCGACGCGATTGAAAACCTAATAAATCAGCCGCAATTGCGCGCCCGACTTGGTGCAGCGGGCCGGGTGCACGCAAATGAAAAATTCGCACTTGAACACATGCTTGATCGGATGGAAACCGTGTTTAGTCGCGTAGCCAAAACAATCTAACATGTGTGGAATCGCTGGTTTTTTCGCGCGGCGTCGCGTGGCCCCGTCAACTATCGATCAAATGCTCAATTCCTTGAGACGGCGCGGTCCGGATGCACAGCACGCGGTTCTGTGGGACCAACGATTTCGCCCCGTAAGCGGAGCGGCCAACAACGCGCTATTGCACACTCGCCTCTCGATACGCGATCCCCGTCCGGAAGCGGATCAGCCGATGCACAACGAAGCCAGGGACATTTGGATTTGTTACAACGGCGAAGTCTATGGATGGGAAAGCGACGCTCAACTTTTGGCCGACAAAGGTTATAAATTTCGAACGCGGTCCGACACCGAGTATATTCTTCATGCGTATGAGGCCTGGGGACTCGATGTCTTGATTTCGAAATTGCGCGGCATGTTTGCGTTGGTCATTCTCGACTTACGAGCGCGAAAACTCCATTTAGTGCGCGATCGAATCGGCCTAAAGCCACTGATCTACTATGCGGCAAATGGGGAATTTGCGTTCGGCTCGACCGTACGGTCGGTATTGCCGTTTCTTCCAAAATCGCAGCGCCGCCTGTCGTCGCAAGGAATCGACGCCTATCTCGCACATCGCTACATTCCAGCGCCGAGAACTATTTTTGACAACATCCAACGTCTAGAAAACGGGCATCGATTGTGTTTCGATCTCGATACAGCGTCGCTCGACAAACAGTGCTATTGGCATCCGGCGCCTATCGAGGGTAACTGGCGCGAGGCACTGGATGACTCAATTTCGCTACGCACCGCTTCTGACCGTCCCGTTGGTGTTTTCTTGAGCGGCGGCGTCGATTCAGCCGTCATCGCTTCACGTTTGAGCGCGCTCGGCTACAACAACATTGCGACGTTTACCGCAGGATTTCCCGGCACCACATTCGATGAAAGCGCAGAGGCCGCGGCGTTGGCAGGACGCCTACACATGCCAAACCACTGCATTAAAATTGAGCAAGATATTAAGCGAGACTTTGCCACCCTGGTACGCGATCTGGATGAGCCATTCGCGGATCCCAGCGCGATTCCAACCTGGTACTTGGCGCGAGACACGGTTGATCAGGCTACGGTCGTCCTGGGCGGCGATGGCGGTGACGAATTGTTCGGCGGCTATAAGCGTTATCGACAACATTTGCGATCCACCTGGAGGCGTGGCATGCGCGCCCCATTCAAGCGCCCCTCATCGTTGCGGCTCTCGCGTCTCTCCAAGCTGTTGGCCGAATCTGCACTGAGTTGGGAGGAGGCCTATTCTTTGCGTTTTTCCGGCTTCGCGCCGTGGCAACGGGCGGCGTTACAACCGCATCTTAGTACGTTAAAGAATGTCTATTGGCGCCAAGAACCATCATCCCAACTCGAACCTATGGCATCGTTGCTGAAGATCGATTTCGATAACTACCTTCCGGAATATATTCTGCGAAAAGCTGATCTGTGTACGATGGCGCATGGCCTGGAGTTGCGCGCGCCGTTGCTCGATCATGTGTTCGTGCAACATATCCTGGGCCTTGATCCAAGCGAACGTTTCACGGATCCGGCCAAATTATTGCTCGCGAGCGCCGCGCCGGAGGCCGCCGACGCAATGCGTCGCAAAAAACGCGGTTTTAATCCTCCGCTCAACCAATGGTTGCAACGCGATCTTTCGGATCGGGTGGCTGGCCTTGGCGAGCGGTTGTCAGCGCGATCGGCCGGTCAGCTAAGTATTGCTGTTGTCGATGAATTGGCAAGGCGCTATCAAAGCGGCGACGAACACTTTGCCGAACAGTTGCTTCAGCTTTTGATTCTCGACGAAAGCCTGGGACAACTCGCAGACCTAGTGGAAACGCGCGATGGCTAGCCGAGTTTGGCCTCGGTTGTGGGTGATCGCCCATGCCGCTCCTAGGATGTTTAGCCGGCGCCGTACGCGCCCTGAAATCGTTCGCCGTATTTTAGTGTTGCACCATTTGTTGTTAGGCGACACGATCATGCTGGCGCCGTTGCTGAAACGGCTTCGACTGGCCTATCCTAATGCAGACATAACAATGCTCTGCAACCCTTCCTATGTGACACTTTATGAGAAAAAACCCTACGGCGTGACCGCGCGGCCCTATGACCCTCGATCCCTTGCCGTCCATTTCCAACTTGGCAAACAAGCCGGCTACGACATTGCGTTCGTCCCGGGCGACAATCGCTGGTCGTGGCTTGCGCGCGCGTTGAACGCGCGTTGGATAGTCGCGTTTGCCAGCGATCAACAGTCATATAAAGATTGGCCTGTCGATGAGTTTGTTGCTTTTCCATCGACGGCAGAAGCGTGGGGAGATATTGCGGTGCGCCTGTGCGGTGGCGCGGCGCCGGACGGCTACACAACCCAAGAGTGGCCACAACCCAGTTATGAACCGTTTATTGAACCGGACAGTCCGTACTGCGTAATGCATCTTGGCGCGAGCAGCCCGCACAAACTGTGGCCACCGCAGAACTGGCTGCGACTGATATCGTGGGCGCAACAACTTGATCTGGAAGTTATCCTCACCTCGGGTCGGTCGGAAGGCCGGCTACTGACTGCAATCGATCCAAAAAACAATTGCCGACATTTCGCGGGAACCCTCGATCTTCCGCAAATGTGGCAATTGTTGCTGCGGGCGAAATTCCTTGTTTGCCCAGACACGGGTATCGCGCATCTCGCGCGAATTGTTGGCACACCTACCGTGGCGCTGTTTGGCCCCGGATCACCGGAGGTGTCCGGACCGGGACAGTTCTGGAAAAATAGCCCATTCGCATCAGTTACCGTCAAAGATATACCGTGTCGCAATCAAGATTTGCTGTTCGAACGAAAGCGGGATTGGGTGCGACATTGCTGGCGCACTCCGAAAGAGTGCGGTAACCCGATCTGCATTCAAGCTATAACTTTTAACCACGTCAGCGATGCGCTCGCGCAGCTTGGCGTGTCTCCAGAGTAGTGCTTCGTAGTTAATGCTACTTTTTTTCTTCGACTATGCGTGCCTTAATCCTAACGTGTGGCCCGAGGCCAGCCCCTCATTCCCGCTTTCGCGGGAATGACAATCAGTGATCAAGCCAATATTGCGGTACATTGAGATTACCTTTCCCTCAAGGCATCTAAATTTTGCGCTTCAATCATTACGCACAAGTCGCAAACAGAATGCAGCACTACACCGGTGTAGTGTCTTTTCCATTTGCAAAACACAATGGTGATGCCTAAAGACAACAAACGTATCGGTTTGCTTATCGACACTTTAATCGGTGGCGGGGCTGAGCGAGTCGTGATGAACTTTGCGGAGAAATTTTCCGCCCTTGGGCATGATGTACACGTAATCTTGTTGGAACACGAAATCGAACATGATTTGCGGGACGCGCCCTACCGCGTGCACTGGGTGTCGGAAGACGGGCATCGTTCGTCCAATCGCGCCATCAACAAGTTGCTTCTTGCGCGAGATTTGCGTGCACTTGTTCAGCGTATTGAAAGCGATGGACGGAAGTTCGATTTTTTTACCTCCAACGCAGAAGATATGGACCGCATATCACGTATAGCGCGATTGCCGAACGTTTATATCCGCTACCGAAACTCAATGGTGCAGTACCTTGAAAGCAAACTGGGGAGTCGGACGGGACTTAAGCGGGCAATGCGGCGCTGGCGCTGGCGGCAAAAATTTCGCGCGATCTATAGTGCCCGAAATATCATCACCGTGTCGCAGGCGTTGCGCGACGAAATCGTGAACGAAATCGGCGTGCGCCCGCGCACAATTGAAACTATTTACAATCCATTCGACTTCGCTCGCTTGCGCGCGTTGGCACAAGAACCGGCTGCATTGCCGACACAACCATACATCGTGTACGCAGCGAAATTTGAAAACCGCAAACGCCAGGATGTTCTACTCCGTGCCTTTGCGCGATTGTCGATCCCACATAAGTTAGTTTTGCTTGGCGGCACTTACACCGAATCGGATCGACAATGGCTCGACCAAATGAAACGACTCATAACGGAATTGGGATTGGACAGCCGAGTTGTTTTGCCGGGCTTTCAGAGCAACCCTTATCCATGGATGAAACACGCCGCGCTATTTGCTATGGCATCCGATGGAGAAGGATTACCGACAGTTCTAATCGAATCATTGATTTTGGATACGCCGGTGGTTAGCACGGACTGTCGAACCGGGCCGCGCGAAATACTAATTGGCTCCCTATCGGAATACCTCTCCACTCCCGGCGACGACGTCGGGTTGGCGGCTAATATCTCAAAGGCACTGGCTCACTACCCACCCATTTCCGAGGCAAAACTGGAACGATTCGATGCGGACTTTGCAGTATCTCGCTATCTCACGCATTGCATACCCGCAGTCGACCGGTAAATCACGTTCAACTTGCTCGATTTTTTACCGGACCGCTCTCCGCCCAAAGCGAAGGTCCAAGCAGCACCCCGACCATCATCCAAAATGCCAGCAACGGTGTGCGAGTAAAAAAATCATCGGTTAAACTTTTGCTTAACATGGCCACCAATACGAGTAACAAGGCTACTCCATCAATCAGGGTGTCTTTATTTTGCATTAGTTTAATTGCGCGATTAATTAGCCACGACATTGCAAATATAAATATGCTGAGGCCAACCAACCCCAGTTGTAGAAAGTAGTCTATGAACACGTTGTGTGCATGAATATTGACGACATCGAGAATGGGATTCTTCACCCCAGCATACACACTTCGAGTCATCTCATACCCAAAGCCGAGGCCGAGCCAAGGATTCTTGACTCCCTCTCCCAGCCAGTAACTCCAAATGTCGAATCGTTCATTGTGGATTAGTGTCATAAGCGCTGGGTCGCCCCGTAGCTCGGTGGCGAGCGAGTTGATTGCCCTACCAGATGCTGTAAAGTAGTAGGCAGTAAATAGCATTGCCGCGACGATGGTCGTCGCGACCAAAGTTTTCTTGCGCTCGTCGCCTGAAGTTTTAGCCCAACAAATAATTCCGAGAACAAAAGCGACGGCGAGTAAACTCAGCCAACCCATGCGATTTTGTGTAGCGAGCAACGCCGCAAAAAATACGAGTGCGAAACAAAACAACACGAACGGGTTCCACTTGCGATAGAAAAATGCGAGCATCGATACCGCTATAACCAGAAGGGTGGAAAACTCACCGATTCCGTGGTTAAACCGCTGCATACCTGTCAAATCCGTGAAGTGCCGGCTATAGACAAGGTAAATTGTTATTAAAGAGACGGCCAACATCCCGCACAAAAATCCTTCGATTGCGCCGACTCGTTCGTTTTCCGTTAATGCATAGGCACTCAAGCTAAAAAAAATGAACGGATACAAAACATCATGGGAGAGATTGTCTAGAGTTACATCGACGCTTAGCGACCAAAGCAGTGAAAATACGGGAAGGCAAAACCAAAGCCAGATAGGCCACGCGTTGAAATTGAGCGATTTGTCACGGACTAATCGATAGATACCGAAAATCAGGAATAGCGCCATCAACAGTCGGCTCAACGCCATTACTCCGTTAAATGGGATAATGATGCCGTTAGCGAAGACTAGCCACTCGGCAGGGCTTTTTTTCCGGAGAAGGGGGGCTGGAATTTCCATCTCAATGGAGTTCATCCAGAAGGCATTTTGCGAGGCAGCGATTTCTAATGTTTTCCCTCAAGATGAAGTTGCACAATAACTAGTATGACAAAATTTTTGGTTGTCCGTCGAGATAACATTGGAGACCTAGTTTGTACGACGCCACTTTTCGAAGCGCTTAAAGCTAGGTTTCCGGAGTCCACGATTCATGCGCTGGTCAACAGTTACAATTCGGCCGTTCTGGAAGGCAATCCGAACGTGTCGAAAATTCATGTTTATGAGAAGCTAAAACACCAAGAAAATATACTCGATGTGCCAGGGGCAATTGCCAGGCGAATCCAGTTATTGATTAAGCTGCGCAAAATGAGATTTGACTATGGCATTATTGCCGGCTCTGGCTTTCAGCCGCGAGTCGTAAACTATCTCCGGTGGATTCAGCCTGCACACGTTATTGGCTACGTCGCCGAAAGCAATTCGGCTTCGCGAGTTATTGATCTCGGATTGCCGGTTGAAACTGCGCAGGGGCTGCACGAAGTTGAGGCGGTATTTCGTTTGTTGACTAAGCTCGACATTCATGGGACCGCATCGAGAGTTAAGGTCTATCCAAATTCAATTTGTAATGAGAATTTTCCCGAACATCGTGAGCGTCACTTATGCGTTGGAGTTCACATTAGCTCGCGCAAGCCGAGCCAGCGATGGCCCGTAGATAAATTTGTTGAATTTATTCGGCAATTGCGGGAACGCTATTCGGCGAAAGTGCTTCTTTTATGGTCGCCGGGAGCCGAATCAAACGAAGGTCATCCCGGTGATGACGACAAGGCGAATATGATATTGTCACACCTCAATGATCCCGCAGTTGTACCAATGGCGACTTTGATATTGGGAGACTTGATTGACGCAATGGCAGAACCCGATTTATTTGTGTGTAGCGATGGTGGCGCCATGCATATTGCTGCGGGTCTTGGCAAACCGATTTTATGTTTTTTTGGCGATTCGGATCGTACGAGATGGCGCCCCTGGGGGGTGCCCTATGTCCTCCTACAGCCAGACTCAAAAACTGTCAGCGATATTAGCTTAGGCGATGCAGCAAATGGATTCTCAGCACTGCTAGAGAAGGTTGGCGCCCGAACGAAAAAAATACCTCAACCATCGGCTTTATAGGCGAAGGGCTATGGCCATAAGGAAAGGCTCAGAACTTTGCATGGCATTCGTGACAATGAAATGGTTCCGACTCTCACCGGCTAACAGGTTAACCTAATATGATCCTAGTAACAGGCGGCGCGGGCTTCATCGGCTCCAATTTTGTCCTCGACTGGCTCAGCAATACCAATGAGCGCGTATTAAACGTTGATAAGCTAACTTACGCGGGAAACCTAAATAATCTCGCCACACTTAGCGCTGATTCTCGACATGTTTTTATCAAGGGCGATATCGGTGATAGCGCCCTGGTGGCGAGCTTACTGGTATCCCGCCGCCCTCGCGCCCTTATACATTTTGCGGCGGAAAGCCACGTCGACCGCTCAATCAATGCCCCAGAAGAATTCATCAACACCAATATCGTCGGAACCTTTCGGCTGCTAGAGTCCGTTCGAGCCTATTGGACTGAACTCCCGCCCGCAGAGAAGTCGGCGTTTCGCTTCTTGCATGTGTCGACCGATGAAGTATTTGGTTCGCTTGGTGACGTTGATCCGAAGTTCTGCGAGACCACACCCTATGCTCCAAACAGCCCGTATTCGGCTTCAAAGGCGGCATCGGATCATTTGGTGCGCGCTTATTTTCATACCTACGGCTTACCAACCGTCACAACAAATTGCTCCAATAATTACGGTCCATTTCAGTTTCCCGAGAAACTGATTCCGTTGATTATCAATAACGCGCTGGCAGGAAAAGCCTTACCCATTTATGGTGATGGACAGAACGTGCGCGATTGGTTGTATGTGGGCGACCATTGCGCTGCACTGCGCGACATACTCGAACGCGGCCGTGTGGGTGAGACATATAATGTAGGCGGAAACAACGAAAAGACGAATGTCTCGGTGGTAACGACCATTTGTGAAACCCTCGACGAACTCAAGCCGCGAATAGATGGCATGAACTACCAAAGACAAATTACTTACGTTAAAGATCGCCCCGGCCATGATCGGCGCTACGCCATGGACGCCCGAAAAATAGAGCGTGAGTTAGGTTGGGCGCCAACAGAGACGTTTGAAACCGGCCTCTGCAAGACAATTCAATGGTATCTCGCCAATAGTGCCTGGATCAAAAACGTCGTAACGGGCCAATATCAACAATGGATTGACCAGAATTACTTAAAGCGGACGACAGCATGAGCTATGGGCAATATCGATTGTCACTTATAAGTTAGCGAATGACTTAGTCATAGATTTTTTTCCAAGAATCTAGTGCACGTTACCGAAACTTCCTTTCCTGAAGTACTAATCATTGAACCCAGAGTATTTGGCGATGAGCGTGGCTTTTTTTTTGAAAGCTTCAATCGTAAAGTATTCGTTGAGACGGTAGGGCTAACGGCTGACTTCGTGCAAGACAATCATTCCCGGTCCGCGAAGGGGGTACTGCGCGGATTGCATTATCAAATCCAACAGCCGCAGGGCAAACTCATACGCGTTGTTCGCGGGAGCGTATTTGACGTTTCCGTCGATATCCGAAAAAGTTCTCCCAATTTCGGCCGTTGGTTTGGGGTCGAGCTCAGCGAGAAAAACCATCGACAATTGTGGGTGCCCCCCGGATTTGCTCATGGCTTTCTGGTACTTTCCGAATTGGCTGACGTTCTCTACAAAGCAACCGACTATTGGCGCCCGGAATACGAGCGCTGCATCCGTTGGAATGATCCTTCTATCGAAATAGATTGGCCACTGACCGGGGAGCCGACGCTCTCCGTTAAAGACGCTCAAGGGAATAACCTTGCCGATGCCGAGGCATTCGGGTGACGCGTGTTCTGCTGCTGGGACGCACCGGCCAAGTGGGCTGGGAATTGAATCGCTCTTTGTTGCCATTAGGCGAAGTTATTGCGCTTTCCCGCGCCGAGGCAGATTTTTCCCGCCCGGAAAGTCTGCGCCAAATCGTTAGAAACGCCGGTGCCCAAATCATAGTCAATGCCGTAGCCTATACGGCGGTCGATAAGGCCGAAAGCGAAGAATCCCTCGCACATCTAGTCAACGCAGATGCACCAGCCGTCCTCGCGGAAGAGGCAAATCGTTCGAATGCAATGCTTGTGCATTACTCCACGGATTACGT
>JANNFT010000065.1:0-3962 GCA_031380185.1 Pseudomonadota bacterium | reverse complement strand
ACAGGACAATCAATGGACTGCCGCTGGATCTGCAGGATCCCTGCGAACGGCAAGGACGGTTCGTGCATTACCCTTTGTGGTGGGGTCGACAAGGATGGGGACCTGTTTAGCTTCAGATCCATGGGCTTTGCTGCGGGCAACTACGAGGTCAGCTATGGCACGGGTAAATACTCGAAAGCCACTGGCGGTGGAACATTCGAGGCGCTGGCGCCAGATGACCCGGCTCTTTCCGCTGTTAGGTGGAAAGGTACGCTGCAACTGAAATAGGCAACGGCCTTAACAGTACTTACCCTCGGCGCCGCCTGGCTTTGCGTTCAACCGGACGCACAACCAGCGGCGCTGCGGTCACTCGTCCTGCGCTCGCACGAACGGCCAAACCGCCGCGAAATCAACCCCCTCAGTTAGTACGGAAAAGCGCAGCATGAATCCCGGGGCTGCTACTAGCATAAGCATGGCCCTAAGGTGCCCAGCAAATACCTGCATCAAGATATTTACGATTCAAGCAGACGGTCGCCTCGCCAACCATGGGTCGATCGGATTTTCTGTGAAGGTCAGAATAAAAACCCCCGTAAATGTGTGCTAGCAGACAGACGGGGGGTAAATTGAAGCGCAAATTCGTGCCTTCTTATCTCCGAACAAGGACCCCAAACATGAAACGTTTCCTATTTGTGGCGGTAGTGGCTGCGCTTACTGCACCCGCGCTTGCCGGAGTAACCGTGGAGGTCGGCGAGCCCGGCTTCTTTGGCCGTATCGAGATCGGCAACTTCCCTCGGCCGCCACTGATCTACGAACGGCCGCTCGTGATCGAGCGGGTGCCGGTGACCATAGTGCGCGAGCCGATCTACCTGAACGTGCCTCCGGGTCACGCGAAGAACTGGCGCAAGCACTGCCATAAGTACAACGCCTGTGGCCAGCGGGTCTACTTCGTGAGAAATGACTGGTATGACACCCAATACGTGCCGCGCTATCGCGAGCGTCACGGCGGGGGTGACGGGAAGCATCATGATGATGATCGTGGCGAGCGACCTGATCGTGGCGAGGGAAAGGATCATGGTCGTGGGAAGGTTAAAGGTAAGGACCGCTAGAACAACTGAGGAAGTAGCGGCTTCGGTGCACTGGGGGGCAGTGATGGCCGCTACATTTTTGGATACAGAGGCACGAGCCGCATGGTCCTATGGCCCTAGGCCACCCCGGGCCAGCCCCTCCTGCTTGCCTCGCGGCAAGGCATGTTCCAGGAGCTAATATCCATGCCCCTCTCAGGCCGTTGCCTTTCACGATTTTCGCAAGCTCAAACTACGTCCGAGAAATTTAACAAGCCAGGCACATTGTTGCCCGAGGGCTTCGAAGCAAAACCGCAATTTTCACCAATCGATCCTTCGATCAATTGCGAAGCGATTGACAACCCGTCGACCTGGGTGATAGATTAATGAATGGCGAAAAAGGTCGTTTAACACCTCTATTCCATTCCCCAGTGGGGGGAGAAAATCCCGGCAAAACACCTTTGCCTTAGGCAAATCGTCTTGCCATGAAATGTGGCGGCTCTCGTCAAGACTCAGCAGAAAAACAAGAATCAAGAAATCCGCACAGAATAATTAGCGAAGCTTCCCCACGCTTTTTGTCAGAACGAGCACATTAAGAGCAAGGAAACGACACGTGGCGGTGCAAACCTATCTCATCCAGTTGAAGGCAGATCGCGAAGGCGACGCTGGCGCGAGAGACGCCCTTGCCGACGCGATCGCTGGCATCGGCGGCTTCATTCTCATGGCGACCAGTGCCGGCTCGATCATCGCCGCCTTTGACGATGCAAATAAAGCCCGCATCAGCGCCGATCCGGCCGTCGCGCTGTGCAGCGGCGTGACGCTCAATCCACGCGGCGCCGCGGCCGAAAAGCTTAAGTATCTGTTTGCGCGGAATGTCGCGGCCCAGTTGGCGACGCGCGGAGCGCCCGCGGCTCAAACGGCGCAAGAGCCAAGCTTTCCGCCGGGTTATCGGCCGCTGCGCTGGCAGCAGCGCTTCAGCTAGGGATGTCCGCTTGAACAAAAATTCCGCCGATTGCGGCGGCGAGGCGCTGCAAAGCGCACGACGACGACATGGCAACCAGCAGTGCACGACACGCAACAAAGCAGGCGAACTGCGCAACAGATTATTGAGAGATCCCTAAACTTCTTAAGGAGACCGCGATGAGCATAGGCCAGGAGTTGTTGGACGTTCCGTTTCCCGAAATGATCTACAAGATGGCGAACGCCATCGCCCAGGGGCAGCGCCGCCTGGACAAGGCATCGCTGGATACCGCTCGCGCGCTGGCAAAGGCGCAGGTCAAGGTGATCCCGGAAATTTTCGAAATCGTCGAGAAGAAGAAAATCTCCGATACCCTCGATGCCGGCGTGAGCCTGCCCGGCGGCGCCGGCGATGTCGACACCATCGCCGTACGCAGCGAAGCCGCCAAGGCCGTCAGCATGTCGCTGCTGCAAGCCGGTCTGCTGCCGTCGTTCTATCAGTTCACCGAGTCGATCATCGAGGTCAAGATCTCGATTTCGCACCGTTCCTCGTTCCAGAGCGAATTCGAGGTCGGCGCCGAGTTCGAAATTTCCACTGAAGCCGAGGCGCACGGCGGACTATTCGGCTTCGGCGCGTCGGGTTCGGTATCCACGACCTTCGCCTCGCACGTGAACTACAAGAGTTCGAGCAGCTACACCTATTCGGCCGAGGGCTCGAGCTTGCTGCGCACGACTTTGAAACCGGTGCCGCCACCGGCGCGGTTGATCCCGCGTATCGTCACGGTGGACGCAACGGTGACGCCGCCCAAGGTGACGTTCAGCGCCTAAGCGCCGATAGGCGCGTTGCAACCGGATCCGCGGCGGCAGCGCATAGTCGAAAGGTACGCGAGCAAGGAGCAATAGTGGCCCAATCCAGACTCACCGCCGTGCTTCGCCAACAGCGCCGCGTGGAGCGCGCGCGCGACCACGCCGCCGTGCGGCGTGCGCTGTTTCTCGAACAGCAGGAGGACAAGGCCAGGCGACAACGAGATGCCGCCGCTCGCCTTAAGGAGTCGCGCGCCGACCGGCTGATTCCCCGACCGGCGCGCCCGGGTCGGCGCGTCCGTGATGAACGCATTGATCGCCGCGCTACGGCGCAAGGTGCAAGCATTGCGCGGGCGGCTTTGCCCGCCGTTGATAAACGGCCGCAGAAGCCGCGCCCGGCGCGCCCGGCGCTCGCGTCGAAAGCTCCTCAAACCGCTGCCTTGCGTGCGCCATTTCCGCGCTCCGGCGGCGCCAGGTCCGCGCGGCCGGCGATCGCCCGTCCGCTCGCGCCATCGCGGGTTCGCGTGCCGCCGAGCAACACCGTAGCCCTTAAGCACGACACACGGTCACGACAGCAAATCGCCCGCCCACCAGCGAACAATCCGCTGCGCAGGCCCGGCCAGGATAATCGACCCGCCGGGTCCGTGCAGTCGCCGCGGTCGGCGAAGTTGAGCCGCCCCATCCAAGCCGCCCGGCCTCGCGCCAGGACCGCAATGCCTGCCGTATTTGCCAGTTCACCGCCGCGGCTCGCGCGCCGGCCTGAAACGTCGATCACGCGCGCGCTGCCTCCGGCGAGACCGCTGCCGGAACGACGTCGTGCGGCAAACCTCGTCCGTCCGCCACTCACGGCAATGCGCGATCCGCTGTTGGCGCGCATTCCCGCCGGCCTGCTATCGGGTGCTCTGCCTTGGCTGCGGGTCGCGGCCAACCGCCTTTGCACGGTGGCCGGCGATCCGATCCTGCTGCGCGGCGTGAGTTTGTCCTTGACCGGCGACAACTGCTTGCCGGCCATAGACTGCCTTGCCGCTTTGCTGAGCTGGGGCGTGAATGTCGTACGCCTGCGCCTCGACACTGATCAAACCGATTACGAGGTATTGGATGAGTTGATTGCCTTAAGCGCCTCACGTGGCGCGTACACCGTGCTCGCGGCCGGTAGAACGC
>JANNFT010000051.1:0-2110 GCA_031380185.1 Pseudomonadota bacterium | reverse complement strand
GCGCAACTCTTCGGGATCGAGTTTCTCGCTGAGTGCCGTAGAGCCGACCAAGTCGCAGAACATCACCGTAAGTTGGCGGCGCTCGCCGGTGGAGGATTCAGGCGCAGCGGCGAGCGGAAGGCTGGCCTCCACCACTCGCGTCCCTTGCAACTCGGCGGCGGCGTGTAATAGGCGCTTACGGTCACCGATTGCAAGGCCGAGTTCGCGTAGATCTGCTTCGCTCAAGGAGCGAACGACATCGAAGTCGATCTTATTTGCGGAAAAAACTAACTGGTAACTGTCCAGTCCAATTTCGCTTAGCCAATGCCCAAACGATTTCATCGATCCTCCTCAATGCTGACGTTTTCGGCATAATCCAGCATACGCGTACGGCATTAGCATTGGCAACCGGTACGATAGCGGTCCGGCTGCTTATCGCCGCAGCAGACTATATTATCGTACTCCCCGACTTTGATCTACCACTGCACTCCACGCGCCGCCTCCAACTTATCTGCTCGCAATGTATGGCCTGCAAGCCACTATCCATGCACCTTTCGGAGCACTGCGCATAAGCGAATCGATCCCTATGCGGAATGTGATACGATTCGAAATATGTAAGTCGCTGGTAAACCGAAACCGAAAACCGGGCGTTGGGACCTACACATGTATGGCAATGCCGAAAGTCGTTTCCGACATCATATCGATCCCGATCCATTAGGAGGTAATACCCATGAAAATTAGTCGAATTCCGTTCGCGCTCGGCGCGATCGCCATCGTTGTATCGCTCACCGCTCACGCCGCCGATCCAATCAAGATCGCTGTCATCGATCCACTTTCGGGTCCCTTCGCTAACGTCGGCGAAGCCATGGTACGCCACGTGCAAATCGCCGCCGAAAAAATCAACGCCCGCGGCGGCGTGCTCGGTACCAAGTTCGAAATCATCGCGCTGGATAGCAAAAGCAATCCACAAGAAGCGCAGCTCGCCCTGAAACAAGCGGTCGACCAGGGCATTCGCTACATCAATCAAACCAACGGCTCTAATGTTGCTGCTGCGCTGATTGAAGCAGTGAACAAGCACAATGAGCGAAACCCCGACAAAACCGTGTTGTTCATGAACACGGGTGCTGTCGATCCCGCGCTCACTAACGATAAATGCAGCTTCTGGCATTTTCGCTTCGATGCCGATGCGGACATGAAAATGGCAGCGCTTACCGACGCCATCGCCCAAGACAAGAACATCAAAAAAGTTTACGTCATCAACCAGGATTACGCCTTTGGCCAAGCAGTTTCCAAAGCCGGCCAATTGATGATGACGAAGAAGCGTCCCGATGTCGAAATTGTCGGTAACGAGCTTCATCCGCTCGGCAAAGTGAAAGACTTCGCGCCTTATATCGCCAAGATTAAAGCGGCCGGCGCCGATACCGTCATCACCGGAAACTGGGGCAACGACATGACGCTGCTAATCAAAGCCGCGCGCGATGCTGATTACAAGCCAAACTTTTATACCTACTACGCCGGAGGTCTGGGCACGCCGCCCGCGCTCGGCGACGCCGGTATCGGCCATCTGAAGCAGGTAACGCAATGGCACGCCAACATCGGAGGCGAGAAGGCCGCAAAAGGCCGCCAAGCGTATGAAGAGAAATTCAAAGACGCTAAGGAAGATCTGTTCTTCACCACCCATCGTATCGCGCTAGAAATGCTGGCGAAGGCAATGGACCTGGCGAAATCCACCGATCCGGCGAAAGTTGGCAAAGCACTGGAGGGAATGAAGATCGACGAGGACGCCGGTGAAGTTTCGATGCGCGCCGACAACCATCAACTGATCCAGCCATTGTTCATTTCAACCTATTCCAAGGTTGACGGCAAAGACGTTAAGTTCGACGTCGAAAAAACCGGTAACGGATTTAGGACCGATCGCCGCATCGAGGGCAAAGATACGGTGATGCCGACCACTTGTAAAATGGTTCGGCCTTCCTAATAGATCGTCCCCTCTCCCGCTGGGAAAGGGCTAGGGCGGGGTATATATATATATGATGAGTTTGGCGGTGCTCACGCACACCTCGGCATAAAACGCTGCGACCCGTTCCGGCTCTGGCAACGCAGCCACGGTCGGAAAATAATTTGTGATCGT
>JANNFT010000004.1:0-1994 GCA_031380185.1 Pseudomonadota bacterium | reverse complement strand
TTTCGTCGCGTCGGTTCCCGCACTCCCGGGTTGTCATACGCAAGCAAAGTCGCTAGATGATTTGATGGTGCGCATACGCGAAGCCATTGAACTTTGCATCGAAGTCAATGGCGATTCGATCGAGCCGCTGGATTTTGTCGGCATACAACGCGTCTGCGTCGCCACGACAACCGTTCGACCGTCGTTCCCGTCCACTCAGGCGAAGATATCGGCCCGGGGCTGATGGCAAAGATTTTGCGCGATTGTGAGTTGAGCCGAGATCAAATTCAAGAATTTTTGTAGTGTCGTACCATGTACATCGAAAACCGTTAGCCCTCCCTAACAATAAGGTAACTTTTCATGATTGACTTCTACACGGCCGCCACATCAAACGGTCAACGCGTCGCCGTTGCACTGGAAGAAATGGGCCTGCCATACAGCGTTCACAAATTGAACTTACCGAACGGCGATCAGAAAAGACCTGAATACTTGGCGATCAACCCGGCGGGAATGATTCCCGCCATCGTCGATCATGGCGGCCCCGGGGGCAAGGCTTTGTCGTTGTCGCAATCCGGCGCGATCATTATGTACCTCGCGGAAAAATCCGGAAAATTGCTGCCGGCAGACGCCGCGCGCCGCGCCGTCGCGCGGCAATGGGTGATGCAAGCCTGTTCGGATTGCGCCGGCGCGAGTAGCGCGATCTTTTTGACCATGAGCATGACGCCCGATAAATCGCCGGCAAACGTAGCGTTTTTCGAGGGCCGCCTGCTGCGTTTTTTCCGTGACGCCGACACGCAGCTCAGCGGCCGCGACTTTCTCGCAGATGAATTTTCCATCGCGGATGTCGCACTCTATCCAATTTACGCCGCGCGCAAAGGCGTGTCCGATCGTGCCGGTGATTTACCCAACCTCACTCGTTGGGGCGCGATGATGGCGTCGCGACCAGGCGTTGTGAAAGGCCTGGCGGCGTCGGCGTAACTTCACTTATCTAAAATCCTAGAAGCGGCAGTTGATCGCTCCTTCAGTTATTTAACATCATGTTTCCAACAAAATTATTCATAACTGTTGCGCTCTGGTGCTCTTGTGCCGCCTCGGCGCTTGCAGCGGAAACTTCGTTCGATGTCATTCGCGACCAGATTGCGAACCACCCGGCTCAAACCGGCGCCTTGGTGTTGGATACCGGTGAGGAAGCTTTGTCGGCGCGTGCCAGGCTCGCGGGGATTGGCGTCCCCAATTCAGGAAAAAGGTCACAACAGCCAGACACCGTAGGCGACTGAGCTGTGTGCGTCGTGGCCTTCGCCTAGGGCTTTTGCGTCGTCAACAATGTAAACCCTTCGCCGATAATAGAACGGTTGATTTCGCCGCTAAATCCCGCTTGGCGCAGCAATCTTTCTTGTTCTTCTCGCGTCGGAATGACATTGCCCCACATCAATTCTTCGAATCCTGTTTGCACCGGAAACAAAAAATCTTTCTGCCGCATTTCCTCAAGTGTTGTCGGATATGTTTCGTCGATGATGACAAGCCAAGCACCGGAACGCAGCACCTTGGCGCACGTACCGATGATGTGCGCGCGTAGCTCGGGCGCGATTTCGTGCAGCACTTCGATCATCACGGCGGCATCGAAACTATTCGGCTGCGCGATGGCCGCGATGTCCCCTTCGTGAACTTGGACGCGGGATTCTAATCCGGCTTTACGTAAATTCGTGCGCGCGGCGTTGAGGCCATCAGTGTCGATATCCACGCCGGCGATGCGCGCGTGCGGGAAGGCGTTCGCCAACTGCATGAGATGATTGCCGGCGCCGCAACCCACTTCAAGCACCGCACCACCATTGCCGAGCCGGTCAGCAAGACCGGGTAGCTCGGGCAAAATCTTGCGCGCAGACAAAACTTGCAAGCCCATCGTTCCCTCGGCAATGGTGCGCGCGAATTTCTCGCCGCGGCCTTGGAACGGAATGGTTTGGCCTGACTTAAACGAATCTACGCAGAGGCGAAAATCTTCCGTCGCGAACTCGGTG
>JANNFT010000031.1:0-4658 GCA_031380185.1 Pseudomonadota bacterium | reverse complement strand
GAACCAGCGGCAAACTCATGGCTTATGCCGGTGAATGATCGGCCGATGACTGACGTCACCGTGGCTATGACCGCCACCATAGGCGCCTGCTTCCGGATCGAACGGAAGTTCGGCAGCGCTGACTGTCGCACCCAATCCAAGCAACATGTCACGCAACACGGAATCGCATTTCAACTTCAACCAGCCGTCGCCGATTTCCAGTGGCACATGGCGGTTGCCCAAATGATAGGCGGCGCGCGTTAGCTGCAACCCCGATTCGCAGCGCACCAGATATACCTGTTCCGGCGCCGCGACGACGCGCACCAGCATTCCTTCTTCGGTGCGAAGAAAATCTCCGTCGCGCAGAATCGTCCCTCGTTCCAAAAATAACCCGACCTCCATGCCCGACTCAAGCCGCGTGCGCAAGCGGCTTTTTTGGCGACGTTCGAACGGCAGCACCAGACGATCGTCAAAACGATCTTGCGGCGCAACGCGCTGTCGAATCAGTGTGATATTTTCAGTTTCCACTGCCATCAAAACAGAAAATAGCGTTGCGCCATCGGCAACACCTTAGCCGGTTCGCAAACGAGATGCTCACCGTCGGCGACGACTCTATAGGTTTCCGGATCGACCTCGATCTTGGGCGTGTAATCGTTATGAATCATGTCGGATTTCTTGAGCGTGCGCGTACCTTTGACGGCGATCACTTGTTTGCGCAGTCCTAAGCGCGTGCGTATGTCGTTGGCCAGCGCCGCTTGCGAAACAAAGGTAAACGAAGTCGCTTGCAACGCGCCGCCGAAGGCGCCGAACATGGGCCGATAGTGCACCGGCTGTGGCGTAGGAATCGAGGCGTTGGGATCGCCCATCGCCGCGGCAATGATCATGCCGCCTTTCACGATCAACGATGGTTTCACCCCGAAGAACGCCGGCTTCCACAACACCAGATCGGCGAGCTTGCCGACTTCGATCGAACCCACCGCGTGGGAGACGCCGTGGGTAATCGCCGGATTAATCGTGTACTTGGCGATGTAACGCTTGGCGCGCTGATTATCGTTGTCGTTGCGGTCGCCGGCCAGCGCACCGCGTTGCGCCTTCATCTTATGCGCCGTTTGCCATGTGCGCAGAATGACTTCGCCGACACGGCCCATCGCCTGCGAATCGGACGACATCATGCTAATCGCGCCGAGATCGTGCAGAATGTCTTCCGCCGCGATCGTCTCGCGCCGAATACGCGATTCGGCGAATGCAACGTCTTCCACGATCTTAGCATCAAGGTGATGACACACCATCAACATATCGAGATGCTCGTCGAGCGTGTTGATCGTGTACGGTCTGGTCGGATTAGTAGACGACGGCAAAACATTCGTTTCGCCGCAGACCTTGATGATGTCCGGCGCGTGACCCCCACCCGCGCCTTCGGTGTGAAAACTATGTATCGTGCGGCCCTTGAATGCACGCACGGTTGTCTCAACGAAGCCTGCTTCGTTCAAGGTGTCTGTATGGATTGCGACTTGTACGTCCATCTTGTCGGCGACGCTGAGGCAGTTGTCGATCGCGGCGGGGGTTGTGCCCCAATCTTCGTGTAGCTTGAGACCAATGGCGCCCGCTTCAACTTGCTCTTCGAGCGGTTTTGGCAGGCTCACGTTGCCTTTGCCGAGGAATCCTAAATTCATCGGTAGGCCGTCGGCAGCCAGCAACATGCTGTGCAAGTGCCATGGTCCGGGCGTACAGGTAGTCGCATTGGTTCCCGCCGCCGGCCCCGTGCCACCACCTATCATGGTCGTCACGCCGGACATCAGCGCTTCGTCCACTTGCTGCGGCGAAATGAAATGAATGTGAGTGTCGATGCCGCCGGCGGTGACGATCATGCCCTCACCCGCGATCACCTCGGTGGCGCCGCCGATGACGATGGTCACGCCCGGTTGAATGTCCGGATTGCCAGCCTTGCCGATGGCGGCGATGCGCCCTTCTTTCAATCCGATGTCCGCTTTGACGATCCCCCAATAGTCAAGTATCAGTGCGTTGGTGATGACCGTATCGACGACGTCTTTGTGAGCGCGCTGGCTCTGCCCCATGCCATCGCGAATCACTTTGCCGCCGCCGAACTTAACCTCTTCGCCGTAGATGGTGAAATCGTTTTCGACTTCTATCCATAGGTCTGTATCGGCCAAGCGCACGCTATCACCAACAGTCGGTCCGAAAATTTCTGCGTAGGCCGTTCTATCCATTCGGCGGGTCATTTCGCGCTCCCTTCGCGGTTGAGCTTGCCCATGATTTTGCCGTTAAACCCGTACACAGTCCGGTCTCCCGCGAGTGCAACCAGTTCGACGCTACGCTCCTGACCCGGCTCGAATCGCACTGCCGTGCCCGCTGGGATATTCAAGCGAAATCCGGTTGCCTTGCCACGATCAAATGCCAGCGCTTCGTTGGTTTCGCCAAAGTGAAAGTGCGAACCCACTTGGATCGGCCGGTCACCGGTATTCGCCACCGTCATGCTGATGATCTCGCGACCTTGGTTGATTTCGATCTCGCCCGTTTTGATTTTCATTTCACCGGGAATCATATTCGTTTAGCCTATCGGGTTGTGTACGGTGACAAGCTTGGTGCCGTCGGGAAACGTAGCTTCAACTTGGATGTCGGGAATCATTTCGGGAACACCTTCCATAACCTCGCTTCGACCCAACAATGTCGCACCGTAACTCATCAGATCAGCGACGCTGCGGCCTTCTCGCGCGCCCTCCATAATGGCGGCGCTAATGTATGCCACCGACTCCGGATAGTTAAGCTTTAGGCCCTTGGCCTTGCGGCGCTCCGCCAATAACGAAGCAGTGAAGATCAGCAATTTATCTTTTTCGCGCGGCGTTAACTCCATGTTCTCCTCTCACGTTGACCAAATCCGCGGCGCTTGAGCGGCGCGCCCGAAATAGTGTGGCCGCAATTCGCGCCAGACTGATTGTAAAAAATTCTTCGCATCTGCAACTCGATGACCGAGATAGCGTGCAATGAGCACTCTTTGCACTAAAGTAATCGCGATCAGCCCGCCGTCTCCCGCAGCGATTGCCCTGCAAGCGGCCACCAGAGCGGCGTTCGGAGCATCGCCGACGGCGATTAATGTCGCCACGATTGGACATCCGGCGAGCCCGAGGGGGGATGTCAGCAGCGCCGATTTAGCCTCGATATGGCCACGTTCTAGCCAAAGCGGTACACCGTTTTTCGTGATTTTTAACGCTTGCTCATAGCGACCTTGCGTGAATCGTTCCTGCGCTGCGATTCTACCGAGCATCAGTATATCCCAGCCGACGTAATGGGCGCCTTCGGCCAAGTCCACTGCAATGATTTGCCGCGCGCGGGCGGAATTGAATACGATGGCTTCTTGCGGCAACCACTCAAGCTTAGCGCCCGCCGCGAGTTTTAGCGTTACATGTTGCTCGGCAAAAGCACCTTCACTGCGATACCATTTGGTTGCGCCCGGCGTTGTGATCAGCGCGTGGGCGCCGGTTTCGACATCTAGGTTTATGCAGAGCCTATCGCCGGCCACGATACCGCCGGGCGGATGAACAATAATGCTGTGACAGACCGCATCACCTTCCGGATAGAACGGTTTTTGCACCAGCAATGGGCCGTGGTGTCGCCGCTGCGTGATAACGCTGCGGCCGCCGACTTTCTCGTAGCGCAGCGCCAACTCCGCATGCCAATTTTTCGGCGCGAATCCCTCCGCTACAATCACACCGCCAAGTAGGTGCGGACTCTCATTTCTGCCATGTCTTTGCCCTTTCCGCTCAGCACGATTTCTCCGCGCGTCATCACCGCAAAATAATCGGCGAGGCGCTCCGCGAAGTCATAATACTGTTCCACGAGCAGGATTGCCATATCGCCGCGATCGATTAGTAAGCGAATCACCCGCTCGATGTCCTTGATGATAGAAGGCTGGATGCCCTCCGTCGGCTCGTCCAGGATCAACACTTTCGGCTCGCCCACCAGCGCGCGCGCGATTGCAAGCTGCTGCTGCTGTCCGCCGGAAAGATCGCCGCCGCGGCGCTGACGCATTTCTTTTAGCACCGGAAAAAGGGTGTAGATATAGTCCGGAATGGAATTCGCCTTGCTCGCCGGCTTAACCGCCATGCCCATCAACAGATTTTCTTCCACCGTGAGTCGAGCAAAAATTTCTCTGCCTTGCGGCACATAAGCGATGCCATGGGCCGCGCGCCGATGGGGCCGCCACGCATTAATTTCCTCGCCGCTTAACGTTACCGTGCCCGACGCGATCGGCAGTACGCCCATCATGCATTTCAGCAGCGTGGTCTTGCCAACGCCGTTTCTACCCAGCAAGGTCGTGCATTTGCCGACTTCAAGCGACAGACTAACGTTGCGTAGCGTATGGCTGCTGCCGTAGTACTGATTGAGTTGCTCGACTGCTAACATCATCGCCCCAAATAAACTTCGATCACACGCTCATCCTTCTGCACTTCGTCCATACTGCCCTCGGCCAGCACGCTGCCCTCATGCAAGACGGTCACCTTGTTGGCAATTTTTGCCACGAAGTCCATATCGTGTTCGACCACCACCAGCGAAACACGGCCCTTGAGCGAGAGGAACAGGTCGGCGCTTTTCATCATTTCCTCGTCGGTCATGCCGGCCACCGGCTCGTCGAGCAGAAGCAATTGCGGTTCCTGCATGAG
>JANNFT010000530.1:0-5760 GCA_031380185.1 Pseudomonadota bacterium | reverse complement strand
CGCCGGGCGCGCGCCGCGCTTTATCGAACGCTTTAATGTCTATTGCTTCGTTCGCAGGCAGATAACTATTCGCAGCGTTCAATACGCTGGGATTGCCGGTGATGCCGGCGAGGCGAATGCGCGACCAAACGTCTTCGTGGGATAACAGGTTTTCACCGAGTAGCTGAGCGAATAGTGGATCGCAACTTTCCGCTTGGCTATTTCCGACGAACCAAAGCGGGTGGGCGAGTTTAATCGCGTCCTTATCGCCATTCGCGCCGCGTCTTTGCAACTCGTAACAAGTGAGGCCAACATCCTCTTGCTTTAGTTTTGGAAATTGGTCGGCAAACGCTTCCCATTCCGCGTTTTGACCGAGCAGCCTGAGCCATTCGATACGCAAACGTTCCGTGAGCGGACCATCGGGATAGCGCGTGAGAAAATCGCTAAGCTGCGTCGGATCGGCGTCCTTCAGAGTTAATTGCAGCCGCCAAAACTGCGGGTAATCGGCAAGTAGATGATCTTTCAGTGCCGGAACATAGTAGTCCAGCGCCTTGCTGTCGCGGGTGCGAAATGCTTCTTCCGCCGCGAGAAATTGTTCGTCCAAATTCGCTGCGCCAACGCTAACGTTGGCAGCAATGCCTGCGAGCAATGCTACCCATTTCCGTCGCCAACTTGCCCGAACCGGCGAAATCGGCGAAAATTCAGCGCTCGATGCTTTCCGTGTGTTCAAGAATTTTTCCATGGCTCTATTTTAAGGCCTTGCGCCGCGAACTCCATTACCTGCCATGCTAGAAACCCTTCTGACCGCTGAATCTTGGGCGGCGCTGCTGAAAATCATCGGCATCAATATCGTCCTGTCCGGCGATAACGCCGTAGTTATTGCGTTGGCCTGCCGTTCCCTGCCGGAGAAACAGCGCAAGGTAGGCGTGTTGTTCGGCAGCGGCGGCGCCATTGTTCTGCGCATCATACTCACGTTCTTCGCCGTGTACTTGATGAATTTGCCTTATCTCAAGATCATCGGCGCGTTGTTGTTGCTCTGGATCGGTGTTAAATTGATTCTGCCGGAGGATGGCCACGGCGAGAATATTTCCGGCAATGACAATCTCGTGGCAGCAGTACGCACCATCATCATCGCCGATTTGGTGATGAGTTTGGATAATGTCATCGGGGTTGCCGCCGCCGCCAATGGCAGCGTCCCGCTGATCGTGATTGGATTATTGATCAGCATCCCCATCATTATTTTCGGCAGCACGTTGATCATGAACGTAATGGATCGATTTCCGATTATCATCACCATCGGCGGAGGGCTGCTTGGTTACGTGGCCGGTGAGATGGCGGTGACCGATACGGCGATTTCTGGCTGGATAGAACATCAAGCTCACTATTTGCATATCTGGCTCCCCATATTGGGCGCGGTGTTTGTCGTTGCGTTGGGTAAGTGGCTGGCGTCGCGCCAACAGAAAACCAGTGCGCCGCTGGTGGATCTGGCGGCAGGCGAAGCCTCGACTGCCGGTAAACAATGAGGTGATGAAATAGATGAAAATACTCGTGCCCGTAGACGGTTCCGATAACGCCAATCGCGCCGTCGATCACGTTATTCGGCAATCAAAAAACCAAACCGGCGTGGACATTCACTTGTTGAACGTGCATAGTCCTATCCGATCTGGCCATGTGAAAATGTTCGTAAGCGAACAGCAGTTGAACGATTATTATCGCGACGAGGGTTACGCCGCGTTGAAGCCGGCTCAGGAGCGGCTCAAGCAAGCCAATGTCGCGCACACTCATCACATCAGCGTCGGCCACGTGGCGGAAACCATTGCGCAATACGCAAAAGAAAATAACATCGACCAGATCATCATGGGCACTCGTGGCATGGGCGCGATTTCCGATTTCGTGCTCGGTTCCGTGGCCACCAAGGTCATTCATTTAACCAGCGTGCCGGTTACGCTGATCAAGTAGACCAAGGTTTCCATGCCCCTACCAAGCACCAACACAGGTCGCCGGCGCCTGCATACGCGCACCATTACCATCGACGGTTACGAGCGTGAGGATGGCTTATTCGAAATCGAAGGTCACTTGACCGACGTTAAACATTTCGACATCAACGCCACGCATTTTTCGCGCCAGGCCGGCGATCCGGTTCACGACATGAAAATTCGCCTGACCTTAGACGGCGAGATGAAAATTGTCGATGCGATTGCCGTGACCGATGGCATGCCGTATGAAAATGAGTGCAATAAGATCACGCCGGATTATCGCGAGAAACTCCAAGGCCAAAAAATCGCAGCGGGATTTCGTGTTTTTCTCGCCGGCCTGTTCGGAAAGTTAAAGGGCTGTGCCCATATGACGGAATTGCTGGGATCCATGGCGCCGGCGGCGATTCAGTCCATGTACGGTCATGGCCGCGCCAAGATTCCGGATCCGGACAAAAAACCATTCCAGCTCGATGGCTGCCACGCGCTCGATACGCGTGGGCCCGTCGTCGCGAAATTCTATCCACGCTGGTTTCAGCCGGGCGCCGCTGACGTATCTGAGCCCAAGTCCTAAGCGATTATGAAAATTCACGAGTACCAAGGCAAAGAAGTCCTGCGCAAATTCAATGTGCCGACGCCGCGCGGCATCGCGTGTTTTTCCGTCGATGAAGCGGTGAAAGCCGCCGAGAGTTTGGGCGGAAAAGTCTGGGTCGTGAAGGCGCAGATCCACGCCGGCGGGCGCGGCAAAGGCGGTGGCGTTAAGGTTGCGAAATCCATCGACGAAGTGCGTCAATATTCCAGTCAAATTTTAGGCATGCAACTCAAGACCCACCAGACCGGGCCGGAGGGACAGAAAGTTCGTCGCCTGTTGATCGAAGAGGGCGCCGATATCAAAAAAGAACTCTACGTCGGCATGGTCGTCGATCGCGGTACTCAGCGAGTGGCGCTGATGGCGAGTTCCGAAGGTGGCATGGATATAGAGGCAGTTGCGGAACAGACGCCGGAAAAGATACACAAGGTCTTCATCGACCCAGGCACGGGATTAAAAGATAGTGAGGCCGATGCTGTCGCGCGCAAGATCGGTGTGCCAGAATCCAGTATTGGCGCGGCTCGTGGCGTGCTCAAAGGTTTGTATCAAGCATTCGAAGAGACCGATTCGTCGTTAGCGGAAATCAATCCGACGATTTTGACCGGCGACGGTAAAGTGGTCGCTCTCGACGCGAAATTCAACTTCGACGACAACGCACTATTCCGCCATCCCGACATCGTTGCGTTGCGCGACCTCGACGAGGAAGACCCAGCGGAGGTGGAAGCATCGAAATTCGATCTTTCTTACATTTCGCTTGACGGCAACATCGGCTGCCTAGTGAACGGCGCGGGCCTTGCCATGGCGACCATGGACATCATTAAATTTTATGGCGGCGCCCCGGCGAATTTCTTGGACGTCGGCGGCGGCGCTACGCAAGAGAAAGTCACCGAAGCTTTCAAAATCATGCTGAAGAATCCCGGCTTGAAAGCGATCCTGGTGAATATTTTCGGCGGCATCATGAAATGCGATGTGATCGCCAACGGCGTGGTCGCGGCCGCTCGTGAAGTGAAATTGAAAGTCCCGTTGGTGGTGCGTTTGGAAGGCACCAACGTCGATCTCGGAAAAAAGATTCTGGCGGAGTCGGGTCTGCCGATTATTTCTGGCGCCAATATGGCCGATGCGGCGCAGAAGGTAGTGGCCGCGGTGCGCTGAATTGGCAATCATCCCATTTCGTGTCATTCCCGCGAAAGCGGAAATCCATTTTAAGTGTCCGAAAAATACTACTACGTTGACGTACTAGCCAACAAACCAAGAGGTACGACGTACGTTGGCGTAACTTCAAATTTAGTCCAGCGGGTTTGGCAACACAAACAAGAACAAGCAGATGGATTCACCATGCGATACGGGATCAAGTCCTTGGTATGGTACGAACAGCATGAAGATGTTCAGCAGGCGATATTGCGTGAGAAACAAATCAAGAACTGGAATCGGCTGTGGAAAATTGAGTTGATCGAATCAGGTAATCCAGAGTGGAACGATTTGTATGAAACGATTATTGGTTGATCGAACATGGATTCCCGCTTTCGCGGGAATGACAATTTAGACGATTCCGCCTTCGGGGGAATGACGAAAAAAACATATGAGCATCCTAATCGACAAAAACACCAAAGTTATCACCCAAGGCATCACCGGCAAGACCGGGCAATTCCACACGCAGATGGGGAAGGCCTATGCAAACGGCGCGAATTGTTATGTCGCTGGCGTGACGCCGGGTAAGGGTGGGCAGAGCTTCGACGGCATTCCGATTTTCAACAGCGTTGCCGAGGCTAAGGAAAGAACCGGCGCCACGGCGTCGGTCATCTACGTGCCGCCGCCCTATGCCGCGGCCGCGATCGATGAAGCAGTTGAAGCGGGGATCGATCTGGTGATCTGCATCACCGAGGGCATTCCGGTGCGCGACATGGTTCGCACGCGCTACAAAATGCAAGGCAAGAAAACCATACTGGTCGGGCCCAATTGCCCTGGTGTGATCACGCCGGAAGAACTCAAGATCGGCATCATGCCCGGCCACATTCACAAGAAAGGTCCGATAGGCGTCGTGTCGCGCTCCGGCACGTTGACTTACGAAGCGGTAGGCCAGTTGATGGAACAAGGTCTCGGCCAATCGAGTTGCGTCGGCATCGGCGGCGATCCGGTGAACGGATTGAAGCATATCGACGTGATGCGCCTATTTAACGACGATCCGCAGACGGAAGCGGTGATCATGGTCGGCGAAATTGGCGGCAACGACGAAGAAATCGCTGCCGAGTGGGTCAAGGGGAATATGCGAAAACCCGTAGTTGGCTTCATCGCCGGGCTCACCGCGCCCGAAGGAAAACGCATGGGTCACGCGGGCGCGATTGTCTCCGGCGGTAAGGGTACAGCACAGGCGAAGCTTGAAGTAATGGAAAATTGCGGCATCAAGATCACGCGCAATCCGGCAGAGATGGGTAAGCTGCTGAAGTCTATTCTGAAATAACTAGTGGCCTGGGAGGCGTGTGGATATTGCATCTCCAGGCAAGCCTTGCCACGAGGCAGACTAGTTCTACTTCCTGGCTTGCCGCTGACCAAATTGTCATCGCGAGCGAAGCGCGGCGATCTCGATTTTCAACCATGGTGTGAAATCGAGATTGCTTCGGCGCTGCGCTTCTCGCAATGACAAACAAGCTCGTCTTCGATCTGCGGTTTCAAATTGAAACAGTGGTTCGCAATGACAAATAATCGCAACGAAGCTCGGCATCGGCTTTGGCGGAGACGGTACTCGATGCCTTAAATCTACCGCGCCCGCCCCGCCGAATTATGCGCCGACGGCCGCTTCACCTGCGGCTTGCCGCCGCGCACACCAACCGGTTTCACAGTTGGCGGTTTGCCATGTGGCCTTCCCCCCGGCTTACCGCTACCACCTGGCCGGCCTTGACGTTGGCCGTCCGGCCGCTGCACGCGATTTTGGCCGTTTATAATCGGCTCCGCTTTAATGTGCGGATTCGGCTCGAATCCCGGCAACGTTACCTCCGGTATCTCGCGTTTCATTAGCCTTTCGATGTCGGAAAGCAATTTGCGTTCGTCGATACAGACCAGCGACGTCGCTTCGCCTTCCGAGCCGGCGCGGCCGGTGCGGCCGATGCGATGCACGTAATCTTCCGGCACATTCGGCAGCTCAAAATTCACCACGTGCGGCAACTCGATGATATCGATGCCGCGCGCGGCGATGTCGGTCGCGACCAGCACTTGTAGCGAACC
>JANNFT010000472.1:0-2044 GCA_031380185.1 Pseudomonadota bacterium | reverse complement strand
ACGGATGAAACTGTCGCGCCACTGTCCCGCCGCGCCTTCGCGGTTGCCGGCGTTGCTCTGCAAAGCTTGCTTGTCGTATTCTCCGCCGTGATCGTTCACCAATTCCAGCGTGCGCTTCATCCAGGCGTCGACCGGATGGTCCGCGGACTCGAACGCCAATACCAGCATGTGATAACTGCCGTCGCCGGCGCCGGTGAGCATGGCTTCGTTAGCATCGACTAAGCGGCAATTGCTCGGGTAGAGATGGGATTGCGCGATCGCACGCACGCAATCGGCGGCCTGATAAAAGTCTTTGAATCGCACCGAGGTATTGGCGCGAAACGTCGGCCGCTTGCGCAAGCGCATCCATGCTTCCGTGACGATGCCGAGCGTACCTTCGGAGCCGATTAGCATGCGGTCTGGGCTGGGCCCTGCGCCGGAGCCGGGCAAGCGGCGCGATTCCATGATGCCCGCGGGCGTGACGGCGCGGACGCTTTCAACCAGGTCGTCGATGTGAGTGTATAGCGTTGCGTAATGGCCGCCGCCGCGCGTGACAATCCAACCACCGAGGGTGGAGAACTCGAATGATTGCGGCAAATGTCTTAGCGTCAAATTGTGGGTCTTGAGCACCGCTTCCAACGCCGGACCAAACATGCCGCCTTGGATGCGCGCGCACTGCGATGTCTCATCGACTTCGAGGACTTGATTAAGGTTGCGCAGATCGACGGTGACAACGGGACGTTCGGCGTATTTTCCAGACGGCGGTTCGACGCCGCCAACAACGCTGGAGCCGCCGCCAAAGGGAATTGCGACGGCATTTTCGCGCCCGCACCAATCCAACACGTCTATTACGTCTTGCTCGTTACGCGGCAATGCGATGACGTCCGGCGGGTTGGAAAATTCACGCGCGAAGGCGCGGGCGCTGTCGAAGAACGACTTGCCGTAACTATGCAGCAAGCGCTCGTAATGATCGGTCGTACAAATATTCTGCAAGCTCGACGGAGTTTCAACGCGCGGTTTGCGCAGCGTAATTTCTTCGGCTGTCGGGGCGGGGGTGACCTGGAAGCCGCTCATACCCAGGTGCTTGGCGTAGTTGGCCTCGAGAAGCGCTATTTCATTGGCTTGCAGCAGGGTGTCTTCAAAACCCCAGCCCCAGAACTTTAGGCGTCGATTCGACATTTTGATTTTTTCCTTACAGCAAAAAAGATTGTCGAGGCTTGCGCCCGGAAAATTGTGAGGGCGCCTCCTTCAACCATTGTCATTCTGAGGCCATAGGCCGAAGAATCTGCTGCTGTTCTCATGGAAAAGCAGATTCTTCGCGTCGCTCAGAATGACAATCGTCTGATTTTTAGAGGTCTCGACCGATTGAGTAAATGGGTTGATTACTGCTTATCGAGCAAGTCGCCGAAATTTTTCCATTCCTTGCCGTCGAACTTCGCCAATATCTGTTGCTCGATGGGGTAAAAATCCGTTGGGCTGGTATTGACTTTTATGCCGGGCAACAGAACCGGCAGTTCAAGATTCTTGAGATTCGCTGCTTGGCGCATGACGTTCTCGCGGGTCAGATCGTTGCCACACTGTTTCAACGTCTGCATCAGCATGCTGGACTGCATGTAGCCGTAGGCATTGTTGTACTCCTTCGGATCGCCCTCGGGATAATATTTCTTCATGAAGGCGAAGTAATCCTTGATGTCTTTGGAATCGGCCCACTGCGGATCGTTGATATCTTTGATGTAGGTCGCCGTGATGAGGCCGGTGGACTTTTCCAGCCCCGCGGGTATGAGCACCGACTGGACTTGCGCCGAGACGTTGTTGACGAACTGCAACGGCTTCCAACCGATGTCATAGACTTTGCGAATGGCCTGGGCGGCGAACTTCGGCGTGGCAAAGTGAAACATGGTGTCGGCGCCTGTTCCTTTGAGAGTGACCACCTGGGAATCGATGGTCGGGTCCGTGACTTCATAGGAGACTTCGCCCACAATCATTTTTGTCGCCTTGTCGCCGAGGCCATCTTTCAAGCCCTTGAGCAGATCCTTGCCGTAGTCGTCGTTTTGATAGAGCACGG
>JANNFT010000465.1:0-7179 GCA_031380185.1 Pseudomonadota bacterium | reverse complement strand
TGGCGAACTTATTGGCAAAACGTTCTGGGTAAAACCGTCGAAAGAAATTTATCGGCGACTTGAATTTTACCGGCAACCGAAGTTGGAAGCCTCTACGTTTTTTCCCCCATCAAAGAAGCAGATCCGCATAATTAACGTTGGCCGAGGGTGGATTAGACTCAGCTTCGTTTCTGGATACAATGGCTTTGAAGAAGCCTTTATTCCCGTCGGCTACCTCAAACGCAATCTCTATTCTCAATCCATCTACAGCAGTTATGCCTTTGATCGCGCAACGTTTTTTACTGAAGACCCGGACACACTAAAGGAACGCGCGGAGGCGCCAAGCGCAGAACCCATTGGGAAGAGAGGCAAATCCAAAAGCGTGGTCTCCAAATTTTTTCGCCACAAGAAAAAATGCTGCGGGATGGGCACTATGAGTCAACCGGCTTACATTAACAATCCGAGCACGGCGCCAAAATAACCAGACTACAAATTATGCCCTCCCCGACGTTAACCACCGCTTGGCAATCGCTGCTAACCCACCGAGACGAAATGGGTTTGCCCGATATAAAAGCCTGGTTTCATGCAGACCCAGAACGCGCGTCGCGGCACTCGATGGCAGTGGCCGGGATGCTGCTGGATTACTCGAAGCAGCCAGTAACCGGCAAGACTATGTCCTTACTTGTCAATTTAGCGAAGGCTATGAACGTCCCGCTTTGGACACAGCGCATGTTTGCAGGAGATAAGATCAATTTCACCGAACAACGCGCGGTTTTGCACGTTGCCCTACGCAATCGCGTCAATCGGCCGATCGTTGTTGATGGCGTAGATGTCATGCCGAACGTCAATCGCGTGCTGCAACAAATTGCCGTGTTTAGCGACGCCGTACGCGGCGGCGGTTGGCGCGGGCACACTGGCGACTTGATCACCGATATCGTCAATATTGGCATCGGCGGCTCAGACCTCGGACCGGCCATGGCCTGCGCCGCACTGAAACCCTTCGGTGATCCACGCCTGCGAACTCATTTCGTTTCAAACATTGACAGTACACATCTGGCGGAAACCTTGGCCTTACTCAATCCGGCCAGCACGTTATTCATCGTTTGTTCCAAGACCTTTACTACCCAGGAAACGCTCACCAATGCTCATTCAGCGCGTCGTTGGCTGGTTGAAAAATTAGGCTCGGATGGCGCTGTCGCCAAACATTTCGTCGCGGTGTCGACAAATACTAAAGCGGTGGCGGCCTTTGGCATCGATACCGCCAACATGTTTGAGTTTTGGGATTGGGTCGGCGGCCGTTATTCGATTTGGGGCGCGGTCGGCTTGTCGTTGGCGCTGTTAATCGGCAAGGAGCGATTCGGCGAGTTTCTCGACGGTGCTTACGAAATGGATCAACATTTTTGCACGGCGCCGTTAGCCCAAAATTTACCCGTCACACTTGCGCTGCTTGGGATCTGGCAGCGCAATTTCTTCGGCGCCGAAACCGCCGCAATACTGCCCTACAGTCAAGCACTGGCGCGGTTCCCAGCCTATCTGCAACAACTCGAAATGGAGAGTAACGGCAAACGCATCGATCGTGAGGGCAAGCCGGTGGACTATGCCACGGCGCCCATCATTTGGGGTGAACCGGGCACGAATGGCCAACATGCGTTTTTCCAGCTTATTCATCAGGGAACGAGCGTCGTTCCGGCCGACTTTATCTTCGCGCTATCAAGCGAATATCCACAGAGCGACCATCAAAATAAGCTAATGGCCAATTGCCTGGCGCAAACCGAAGCCCTGCTGCGCGGCAAAGACGCCGGGGAAGTGCAGCAAGAGCTACTGAAGATGGGTTTTAACGCGGAGCAGGTCAATCACCTTACGCCACACCGAGTATTTCCCGGAAACCGGCCGTCTAATTCGATATTGCTCGACCGCCTTGATCCGAAAACCTTGGGTAAATTGATTGCGGCGTACGAACACAAAGTGTTTGTGCAAGGTATTATTTGGAACCTCAATTCTTTCGATCAATGGGGCGTAGAGCTTGGCAAACAACTGGCGCCCCAAATACTCGCCGATCTTGCAGCCGGATTGGGCGCAGACGAGCACGATAGTTCGACGCACCGGCTGATCGGCGCCATTGCGCGGCGCCATGGGGGCAAACAGTAAATTTATCGATCTTGATCACGCCACCTAGGCGGCCAAGCGAATTCCTTGCTATCCTTACGAAATATCACGAATAGTTACTTTATTTTAATAATAACACTGTGAAAACCATGCAGGCTCTCTCATTATTTAGCGTCGAGCGCATTTGGCTCGATAGGCAAAGGCTAAGGCCATGAATCCGCTCTTGAGCCGCCAACTCAGCGTCCTCTTCCAACGCAGCAGGCTCGAACTCTTAGTTCAATTCGCCGCGGCAGTCGTGGCTTCTTGCGTCTTATTCTACAAAATTCCAACGATAAGCCTCGCCTCTTGGCTGGTTGGAATCTTCGCGATACTTGGCCTGCAATTGACGATGGGCCGTGTGTTCCTAGCTAAAACAAGCGTGACGCGGCCGGCAATTTGGCAATACGCGACCGCTCTCATTAGCTTGGTGGCGGGTTTGATTTGGGGCTTATTGGGGTTAATTCAGGCGGAGGTCCCAAACCTGGCGCAAGTCGTCTTGATTGTTGCAACCGCAGCAGTCGCGGCAACGGTATTGTGGAGCACGGCATCGAGCGCCGTCAGCTTCCCCGCGTTCATGCTCGGACTTCTCGTTCCTTGGGGCCTGGCGTTATCCCAGGGATCGGCGCTGTCATCGGCGATCGCGTTAGCGTTTGCTGGGTTCAGCGTGATCTATCTTGGATTGTTCCTGCTTATCAATCGTCAGGCGATGGAACTGGTTCGGTTACAAAATCAAACGGCGCGAGTCTCACGCGCGGCCGTGAGCGCGCCGGCGGCCGCAGTGAAGCCAGTTCCGCTCACGAGTGGAGTTCATGCGAAATCCGGCTTGTCAATGGTCACGTTGGGCGACGGCAATTCCAGCGCCTATTCGGGCTTGAGACGTCGTGCGTCTGACTACCGCGCCGAGCTAAGTACATCGGATATGCCAATTCGGAGTAGCAGCTTCGGGCAAATCAAGATACACGACATCGCCGCACCCGAACTTCTTGAACCTTCTGCGTATACCATCTTGGTAGTCGAGGATAGTCTTGATAACCAACTCGTTGCGTTGCATCTATTGCAAAAAAGCGGCTACCGCGTCGTCATCGCCAACAATGGTCGTGAAGCGCTGGCGGCGGTCGAGCGTCAGCGTTTCGATCTCATCTTGATGGACGTGCAAATGCCCGAAATGGGCGGTCTTGAAGCGACCGCAGCAATTCGCTTGAAGGAAAAGCAAGGCGCAAAACGTATTCCGATCATAGCGCTTACGGCTAACCCGGTTAGCGAAAGCCGCGAAATTTGCCTCGCTGCGGGCATGGATGATTACTTGAATAAACCAATAAGCCGCACGCGACTGTTCGCCACGCTCGACGCGCAACTTAAGAAGACTACCCGCCCCGCGCCCTAGCCGGCCGCCGTTGTCGTACAATGCTGGCGATATGGCGCGCCGCCGCGAAAAAATCCTATTCGTCACGTCGGAACTCTATCCGTTGATTAAGACTGGCGGATTGGCGGATGTCTCTGCAAGTTTGCCGGCTGCGTTACGGGCTCAGGGTTTAGATGTGCGTATCCTGTTACCGGGTTATGCCAGTGTCATGGCGCAGTTGCCGTATTCTCGCAAGGCTGCGCTGATTTCCAACGTTTCCGCCTATTTTCCGGACTGCACGCTGCGCACTACGCACGCGCCTGGCACAAATGTTCCGCTTATGTTGCTGGACTGTGCAACTCTTTACAACCACGAAAACGGCCCCTATCAAGATCGCGCCGGAAACGACCTCCCGTACAATTATCTGCGTTTTGGACTACTCGGTTATATCGCCGCCCTTCTTGCCAGCGACGATTCGCCACTGACGTGGCGGCCGGATATCATCCACTGCAACGATTGGCAAAGCGCCCTGGCGCCGGCGTATATGCATTACATGGCGGGCAAAAAAACGGCCAGTCTCATCACCATCCACAATTTAGCGTTTCAAGGAATTTTCCCGGCGGAAACGTTGCCGTGGTTGGGCTTGCCACCGGAAAGTTTTCAGATTAACGGTGTCGAATATTTCGGCAACGTATCGTTTCTCAAAGCCGCATTGTATTACGCCAGCGCAATCACTACGGTTAGCCCAACCTATGCCCAGGAAATTCAACACGAGCCTCTAGGCATGGGCATGCAGGGCTTACTGACGACGCGGCGCGAGCAACTCGTCGGGATTTTAAATGGCATCGATGAAAACGCCTGGAATCCCGGCTCCGATCCGTATATTCCCGCGCATTACGACGCGAATAACCTTGCTGACAAGCGACACAACAAACGCGCCCTGCAGCAGCGCATGGGGCTTGCTATCGATACAAGCGTTCCGTTGCTCGGGGTGGTGAGTCGTCTCACGCACCAAAAAGGTATCGACCTTATTATTCAAATCGTTCCTGAGTTGATTGCGCGAGGTTGCCAACTTGCTATTCTCGGCAGCGGCGACGCCGCCAACGAAAATGCATTACTGCAATTTGAGCAACAATTCCCTGGACAAGTCGCGGTTAAGATTGGTTTCGACGAAGGATTGTCCCATCTGATTACGGCCGGGATTGATCTATTTTTGATGCCATCGCGCTTCGAGCCGTGTGGCCTCAATCAAATGTATAGCCAACGTTACGGCACGCCGCCCATTGTCGGCGCTACCGGTGGGCTGGCGGATACGGTTACGGATTGTGACGCAGAGTCCATAGAAACAAAGAAGGCCAGTGGAATTCTTATTCATGAATTAAGTGCGAAAGCGTTAATGGCGGCGATAGATCGGGCATTGACCATTTACCGCAACAGCGACCTGTGGCCCGAACTGCAACGCACCGGCATGCGACGAGATTTCAGTTGGGCGACTAGTGCACAGCGCTACATTGAGTTGTATCAGTCGTTATTGACAAACAAGATATTGCACTAGGCACTGGCTGTGAGGCAATGAGGGCGCGCCTCTGCAAGCACGCCATGCCACGAGGCAAGCGGGACAAGCAATGAGCGAGCATGCATTGAACAGCAAATTCTTCAGATCATTTAACCGGAGGAAGTAATTTTCATGAACAAAATGCTGTCGGGCGTAGCAGTGGTTACAGGCGGCGCGAGCGGTATTGGTTTGGCCTGTTGCCATGTCTTGGCACAGCGCGGCGCCCGCATCGCCGTGCTGGATCGCAATCGAGACGCACACGATGTCGCAAAAGAATTGGGGGGCCGGGCATGGATCGTCGACATCGCTGACGAAATCGCCGTCGAGCACTGCGCCGCGGAAATCGAAACTGAGTTAGGGGCAGTAGAGATTTTGGTTAGCAGTGCCGGCATCATTCAAAAACCGCTGCCGCCAGATCAATTATCGATGCAGATTTGGGATGACGTGGTTCGCGTCGACCAGCGCGGCACATACGTCGGCTGCGTCACATTCGGTAAGCGAATGGCGGCGCGCCGGCGTGGCAGCATTATTAATATCGCTTCCATCGCCGGCATGCGATCAATGCCGATGCATGCCTACGCGCCTGCTAAGGCCGCCGTCATTTCGATCACGGAGTGTCTCGCCGCAGAATGGGGCCCGGCACAGGTACGAGTGAATGCCGTCGCGCCAGGGCACACGCGCACACCCGCGCTCCAAGCGGCGATCGATAAGGGTGAGCGAGACGTTGCTGCATTGGAACGGGAAAACGCGTTTGGCCGGTTAGTGGAGCCCGTTGAAATTGCGCGGGTCGTGGCGTTTCTCGCCAGCGACGAGGCGTCCGCGATAACCGGCGCGACGATCCCCGTGGATTGCGGTTGGCTGGTTACGCCTTCGTGGCACGGCTATGGTGGACTACGCCGTTAACGGCAAAGGGTCGAAAACCAGGTTCAATAGGATTTGTGTTGACCCAATTTTTTCCGAGAATTCGAATGCACCGCCAGATAGTTGTCATTCGGTGCTTTTTCAAAAAAGTCACTCGAACGCTGTCGAGATCTGCTGATCCGGCAAGACGGCGATCGGTTATTTGATCCGCTAAAACGTTGAAAATTGCGTTGAATTCCGTGAAGACTTAACACCAGGGCAGCGCCTCACCCGATGCGAGCCAACGCCCCGCCATCGACCGGCAACGCAACACCGGTGATGAATTGTGCTTCATCGGAGGCGAGGAACAACGCGGCATTGGCGACGTCCCAAGCGGTTCCCATACGTTGGCGCAGCGGCACTTTGGCATCGCGCTCTGAGACGATTTCTGCGCGGGCTTTGCCCGAAGCACGCACCCGTGTATCCACGCCCATGGGCGTGTCCATCAATCCCGGCAAAATCACATTGGCGCGAATGCCGAACGCTGCATTCTGAATAGCCAGTTGCTGAGTAAACGCGATTATCGCGGCCTTGGTGGCTTTGTAGGTGACCAAAGGATAGTCGATCCATGCGGCGATTGAGGAGATGTTGATAATTACCCCCGAACGTTGCTCGCGCATGAACGGAAGCACGTGCTTGCAAGCCATGATGGTCCCGCGTAGATTGATGGCGCTGACACGGTCGAATATAGCCTCGGTGATGTCTTCAATCGGGGCATCGCCACCCTCTATGCTGACACCGACGTTATTATGCAAGATGTCTATACGTTGCCAACGCTTAACCGCGAATGCGATCGCTGCGGCTAGCATCGCTTCCTTGGTGACATCGGCGAAGAACGCCAAGCACTCGCCACCCTCGGCCACAACCATGGCCGCTGTCTCCTCGGCGGCGGCCAAGTTGCGATCGACCGCAAGTACGCGTGCGCCTTCGCGCGCGAAACGTAACGCAGTCGCGCGGCCATTGCCGATGCCTTCGCCAGAACTCTGCCCGGCGCCAACGATTACGGCGATTTTTTCTGCCAGACGCATTTGATGATATTAGGAAATCAATAGCCGTTAGTTCTAGTCGGGGATGACCGGTCTTTGAAGTTTACTCCAACGACCTCACCGGTGTTAATCTGAAGTTCCTGTACGCGCCGAGTGCATTGCCTGTTGTGATTCAATCACTTCGCTTCGAAAACGGGTTCTGCTGTCTGTCTACAACTGGATTGTCTGGATCAGATCGAACGCGCGCTTTTGCTTGGGGTTGGGCGTGGTGG
>JANNFT010000461.1:0-9862 GCA_031380185.1 Pseudomonadota bacterium | reverse complement strand
GCCCTGCCAGGCCAGGTCGTATCGAAGCATTTGATGATACAGTCTTGCCATGGGTAGCGCGCTATTTTCTATCGTTGTTCTACTACTTGCCGTAGCGATTACGGTCATGGCGTTTCGGCAATTTCGCTTGCCGCCGATGTTAGCTTATCTCTTAGTCGGCATGACCATCGGGCCATTCGCCTTCGGTTGGATGCCCAACAACGAGTCCACCCAAGGCCTCGCTGAATTTGGCATCGTATTTTTGATGTTCAGCATCGGCCTCGAATTCAGCCTGGCGCAGTTGAGCGCCATGCGCCGCACGGTATTTGGACTTGGCGGCGCTCAAGTGCTGTTGACGATCATCATCGTGATGGCGATCGCAATGGGGGTCGGAATCGAATGGCGCGGGGGATTGACGCTGGGCGGGATCATTGCCATGTCATCGACCGCGATCGTCGCGAAATTATTGATGGAGCGCGTCGAATTGCAATCCGCCCACGGCCGCGTGGTGATGGGCGTGCTGCTGTTTCAAGACTTAGCGGTCGTACCATTGCTGGTGTTGCTGCCTGCGCTCGCGCAAGGGCCAGAGCACTTCTTGCCGACTTTTGGCGTGGCGATGCTTAAAGCCGTGTTAATTCTGAGTTTGTTGCTTTGGTATGGCCGGCGGTTGATGCGTAGTTTTTTCCATTTAGTCGCCCAGCAAAAATCGTCCGAGATTTTTGTTTTGAATGTCCTCCTGGTCACGTTGGGCCTGGCATGGATCACGGATCTGGCCGGCTTGTCCATGGCGCTTGGTGCGTTTGTCGCGGGGATTTTGATTTCCGAAACAGAGTATCGATACCAAGTCGAGGATTACATCAAACCCTTCCGCGACGTGCTGCTCGGATTATTTTTTGTCACCATCGGCATGCGGTTAGACGTCGCCGCGTTAATCCACAACTTCGGTTGGGTGCTGTTGACGTTGATCGCAATCGTTGTGATCAAATTTGGTCTCGTTTGGTCTTTAGCCCGCGCCTTTCGCCACAGCACCTCCGTCTCGACGCGCGCCGGATTGATCTTAAGCAATGCCGGTGAATTTGGCTTCGTGCTACTCGCAAACTCGGACTTGTTGGGCTTACTGGCGCAACGCCATGAACAGATCGTCCTCGCTGCGATGCTGATGTCGATGTTGCTGGCGCCGATTGTCATCGCGCAAATGGATCGACTCGTGCTTTATTTTTGCGAAAACGAGTGGACGGAGCGGGCGCTGCGTCTGCACGAACTTGCAATCAGCAGCATGGGCCGCGATCGCCATGTCATCATCTGCGGCTATGGCCGCAGCGGGCAAAACCTCGCGCGTTTTCTTGCGCGCGAAGATATTTCTTTCATCGCGCTCGATGCCGATCCGGAACGCGTTCGGCAAGCAGCGGCGGCGGGAGATTCCGTCGTATTCGGCGATGCCGGGCGGCGCGACGTATTGTTGGCGGCAGGGACAAATCGCGCTGCGGCGCTGGTGATCAGTTTCGCAGATGTCCCGATCTCGCTACGTATTTTGGAACATGCGCGCGAAGTCAATCCGGGCCTGCCGATTATCGTGCGCACCAGCGACGACAGCGATTTGGAAAAGTTGCAAAATGCCGGCGCCACGGAAGTAGTGCCGGAAATTCTCGAAGGCTCGCTGATGTTGGCGTCCCACGTCATGTTGTTACTGGGCATTCCGCTGGCACGGGTTCTGGCGCGCATCCGTGAAGTGCGGCGAGATCGCTATCATTTAATGCGCGGGTTTTTCCATGGCGTGAGCGACGTCGGCACCGAAGTCGAAGAACCCGATCAGCCGCGCTTGAAATCGGTGATGCTGAATCAGGGCGCGGCGGCGATTGGCCACTCGCTGGCCTCACTGAAATTTGAAGAAATCGAAGTCGAGGTGAGTACGATTTATCGGCAAAAGAATCGTTTAGCGACGCCGGCCGTGGAAACCGTTCTCGAAGTGGGTGATGTGGTCGTGTTGCTGGGGCGGCCAGATGCGCTGGCTATCGCGGAGGACCGCCTAATCCGCTTCGCGGACTAGGCGATATTTAACGCTTAACTAAAATAGGTTGGCAGATTCACAGCTTGGTTGTGGCGCCACCGATTGCCATTCGTTTCCGTTTGCGCACAAGGCCGCCGCCGCACCCGACAGATTGCGGAACTTGCCGGTGTTGGGGTTGCCATCATCGAGTTTTCGGTCCACCTCAGCCATGATATTGGACGGCACTTGGAGTCCCGATTTGAGGTGATTGACGTTCGCGGCAACGGCAGGCGCCACGACCGCATAGTTATTGAGCCATTCCAGAGTCATGAAGCCATTGTACGCGTTGACTAGGCTATTGTTAGCGCCAGGCGTGCCGGCAGTGGCCGTTGGATCGGTCGAACAAACGGGACAAGATATAAAACCGGCGTTAGTCAGATGGTGCCACACGAATACCCTTTCGGTGGCTGTGATCTGCGAATCGCCTGGTACGCAGGCACCACCACCACATGCGGGCGCGGCAGTTACGTTAGGAATATTTGTTGTAGCCGCCGCATAATCCCCCGGCAATGCACGATAACGATCCTGAAACGCAAAGTACGCCGCAGCAACCGCATTTTGCTGATCGGCGAGATTTCGCACCCGGGCGTTTTGCACCAGTTCTTGGCCTTTTAGAATCCCGCCAAGCAGGAGGCCGATGATGACCAATACGATGGCGATCTCAACTAGAGTGAAGCCGGATTGATTGCGTTTCATGGGAGCCTTATCATACATAATCACAAAGATACCCCACATTAAGCAATCATCGTGCCAATGAAACTGAAAAGGCCCGAAGGATTCGAATTAACGCTGTCTACCGGGCAAATACCCCTTCTACCCAGGTTTTTCTACTCCGTACTTCGCACCGTCAATGTCGACGCCCCGACAACGCTGTCGAAACAACAACAAATCTTAACAATTGTCCGCTTGCATTTCTAGGAAACGAAACGCTGTAACACCTCGCGATTGACCTCAATGCCCAGCCCGGGCTGCTGGGAAATCGCGACCAACCCGTTTTCTTGGACGACGGCCGGTGAGATCAAATCACGGCGGAACGGATGCGACGAAGTGTCATATTCCAAAATTGGCGCGGTGGGAAACAATGCATGATGGCAGATCGGCAGCGCGGCGATCAGTTGCAGCGACGCCGCTTGCGCCACACCCGATCCCCAAACATGAGGATTGACCTGCACGCCATGGCTTTGCGCCAACACCGTGATGTGGCGACAAGCGCTGATGCCGCCTGCAGAGCCGACGTCTGGCTGGGCTACGTCGACGCAACCGCGGCCGATCAATTCGCGAAAGCCATATAGGCTATGCTCGTTTTCGCCACCTGCAATCGGCATGTCGAGCTTTTCCCGCAGCGTGCGGTAGCCGTCATAATCCTCCGGCGCGACGGGCTCTTCGTACCAGCGCAAATTATATTGCTCCAGGCCTTTGCCCAGGCGCAGTGCGTCGCTCAGACCGTAACCGTGGTTGGTGTCTACCATCAGCGTGACCTCGCGCGAACCCAATGCACGTTTGATCTCGGCCATGACGTTTAGATCGTCGTCCAGCCCGTAACCAAGTTTCACTTTCATGGCGCGAAAACCGGCTTCGTAGTGAGTAAGGGCTTCTTCACCGAGGCGCGCGGCTTCGCCCTGGCCGCTGATACGATAAAAGCCGGTTGCATAGGCGGCGACCGTGTTGCGGAAAAATCCGCCAAGCAAGGTCGCGATGGGCACACCGAAATGCTTACCGGCAATGTCCCATAACGCAATATCTACGGCACTGATGGCGGCGACGACCGATCCCTTACGGCCAAAGTCGCGCGTGTGGTGATACATACGATACCACAGCACTTCTGTTTCCCGCGGATCGGCGCCGAGGATCAGCGGTTTCAGCGCATGATCGATGGCGGCCGCCGAAATTTGCGGTGGCTCAAGCCCCTGGTTAAAAGCCTCGCCCCATCCGATGATGCCCGCATCGGTGCTAATTTCGACGATGGTCGCCGAGCGTTTGTGCACCCAGCCTTGGGAAAACGCGAACGGTTGCGTCAGCGGCGTGTGCAGTGTATAGGTCTTGACGTCGGTAATTTTCATTTTGAGCTCTTTCGTTCCAGTTCTTTCAGTTTCGCGTTCAAGAAATGCCATTCTTTCGGATCGCTGATTTGACCGCTTTGCAGCAGACCGCCAAGTAATATTTTTGCGCTTTCCAATTCATTCGTATCCTCGCGAATAAATATGTCCATCTGTTGCGCCCAGTGTGGCACATCTTTTCCTGTGGCTAGTTCGCGCAAGTCCTTCGCAAAAGTCGCGGCCAGCGATAAATCCTTCAACTGATGCTTCGCGATCAACACACCGTGGGCGAGCCACGGCCAACGCAAGTTCGGATCCTGCAAAAAAGCGCGATGGACAAAATCCAGCATCTGCCTTTGTTTTGGCGCGATTGGAACTTCGCCATAAAGCCGGCTGGCGCTCAAAAGTGGATATTGGCTTGCCGGATCGAGCGCCAATATTTTTGTTAGCCATTGTTCAACGCCGGTATAGTCTAGATCGCGAAACGGAATGCTCACACCCGGTTGATTGTCGAACGCTTGCAAATAAAGCATCAGCATTTTCGCCAGCGCGATCGGTTCGTCCAAACTCGCCGCGCGCAACACCGCCACGCTCGGCAACGTCAGGAGATCCGTCGCCCGCGCCTGTGCACGCGGCGTGAGCCAGTGAACCAGAAACTGCAGCGACAACGCGGCCAATAATGCGGCAATCACACGCCACGGCAAAACGCTTATCGGTCGCGATCGCATTCTAAAAATTCTTGCGCCTTAAATCGAATAGCGTCGCCATGCTCAACAACGCAATATAGATCATGCTTTGCGCAATCAGCCACGGCATATCGACGTTGAATTCGCGATGACTTAGCAGCCAGCCGGTCTGTGTAAATAAGTCCAAGCGCGGCAAAAAAAACGCGATGCCGTCCAGCGTGTAATTTGCGATCCGATCCATCAGCAAATCGCCATCGTGCGCCCGGCTGGCGCCGATCAGTTGTAACGCGGCCATAGAGCGCGACAACGCATAACATCCCGCGACGGCCGCGAGTGAACCGACCACTTGATTGAACGTAAGCACGCAGAACAAACTCAGCGCCGTCACGATTGATAGCTCGAAAAATAGCGACAGTCCCCACACCAACGCACGGTCCGGCGCCGCCAAAAAAAACAGCGGTATCGTAAACAAAATGGATAACGCAAGCGCGACGCCGAGATAGCCGATCAACTTTCCAAACAGATAATCGGCGCGCGATAAATCGCGCGTCAGCAATAACTCCATCACTTTATCGTTGACTTCACGGACTTGGCTAACAATCACAAAGGCTGCCACGATGAACACGGCAGCCAAACGAAACAGCGCAGCGAGTAGCGCAAGTTGTATATCGTCACCTTCCGTAATCGCAACTTGTTTAAGGAATAAGGTAAACGCCAACGCGATTGCGAGGATCAGTCCGATGAGATATATCAGGCGATTACGCGCCGCTTCGAGCAAGGTGTAGTACGCGATGGTGAATAAATTTCGTCGCATTTTCCGCTATCGTTTTCGCCAGTTCCGATGATATAGTGGATGAACGCTCGCGCGCAAATTACTATTATTAAAAGCTATTCATTCTCATAATTTCAATTCCATGAAAGCCATCAACACGCCATGGCTGTGACGTCCTTGGATCCGCGTTGGGGAGCTGGCTTAGGGCCGCCTCGGGCCATTGCCATCTCCGCTACTATGCCTGTAGAACCAGCATCCATGCGGCTTCTGCCTTGCCTCACTGAATGAATATTCCACGTCTGTTGTTAAACCGGCGCTGGAACGTGCTCCTGATGTTGACCACCTTGCATCTCGCGCTCACCGGCGGATTGTCCAGCTTTGCCTCGCGCGCGCTACTGGTTTCGCACTTCGGCATGTTTCTTCTCTGGCAACCGGTGTTTCGGCGCGACAGCAAACTCAGCCCGACCGTCGTCTTTGCCATAGCAACTTGCGGCACGTTATTGCTATTCGCAAGCAGCGCCTGGCTGGTCGTATTGTGGCTTATCGGCCTAATCGGGACAATCGGCGGGCGTGTGTTCACTGCGCAAATGCCACGGCTGCGCATGTTCTATCAGTTTGCGCTCGGCTATTTGTTGATGCTGTTGTTATTTTGGGTCGTCCCGGTCCTTGTTGCGGGCCTCGAAGTTCCGGCAAATCTAGAACACGCAGTCCGTTTTGGCTTGCCATTATTGCTCGTGGTGATGTTGTTGCTACCGCTGGAAAGCGACGAAGTTGACCCCGGCCGCGTTGTCGATTTTTTCTATGGTTTGCTATTTTTTCTACTCGTCAGCGTGCTCGTCCTCGCCAGTCTTGCATTCACTAAACAGGCCGGCAATTATTACCTCGCGTTGATCTTTACCACGCTGGGAGTCGGCGTGGCGCTGCTCATACTGGGTGTGCTATGGAACCCATCCGGTGGCTATTCCGGATTGCAGACTTTTTTCTCCAGATATCTTCTCAGCCTCGGACTGCCGTTCGAAACCTGGTTACAACAGCTTGCGGAAGGCGCGGAAAAGTATAAAGAACCCGACGCGTTCTTGGCTTTCGCGGCTGAACAACTCGGTCGATTACCCTGGGTGATTGGCGTCACCTGGAAATCGCCCCATGGTTCTGGCGAGATCGGAAAGATCAGCAACGAAGCATCGACTTTTTTGTCGCACGATCTGGATATCAAGCTCTTTACGCGGATTCGCTTAAGCCCGGCAATCGTGCTGCACCTGCGTTTGTTAACACAGTTGCTCGGCGCGTTTTACCAGGCGAAGCAGCGCGAGCAACTACTGCAGCAAAATGCCTACGTTCAAGCGGTGCATGAGACTGGCGCGCGATTAACCCACGACATTAAGAATTTATTGCAGTCGCTGTTTTCGCTGGCGTCCGCCGGCGAGAATTTACAAAGCAACCAAATGGACGGTTACGCGAAATTGATCCAACGCCAACTTCCCCCGCTCACGAAACGCCTGCAACTCACACTCGAAAGCCTGCGCGCGCCGCAACAACAATCGGTCGCCATGCTGATCGGCGCGGCGGAATGGATGGACAATCTCAAAGCGCGCTATGAAGGTCGCAAAATCGAATTTGAATCATCCGGGCCGGGCGAGGTACAGATTCCGCGCAATCTGTTCGACAGCGTCGCTGAAAACTTGCTAGAAAACGCCCGCCGCAAACGCATCACCGAACCGGACATCGCAATCCGCGTCACGCTCGACACCCACGAGCGCACAAAGCTTTTGGTGTGCGATCGCGGCAGCGCGATCACATCGGAGATACTCGCGAAATTATTTCACCAGCCGCTAAGCACGGGACAAGGCACCGGCATTGGTCTGTATCAAGCTTACCGCCAGGCGCAGAGCGCGGGATACAAATTGGCGCTGGAATTCAATCAAGATAGCGCAGTGTGTTTTTCGTTGACCAGCCGGGATTGATTTTTATTTCATGCACTGCCAGGAGCCAATATGGGTGCGGCTTCCAGGTCATATATCGCCGCCAGGCAAGCACCGCGCGGCTGGTAGCGATGCGTAACTAAGGAAGGCGACCCGCCGCAATCATTCGCGCATAAAGAATATTGGGCGAGAGCCAAATTACAATGTCATCGAATTCGCCATTCGGATGGTTGTCTCCTGCGCGGTCGTGGCTGACGAAAGTCCGATTATTGTCAGCGGAATTGGGATTGGGGTTGGCGTTTTCGTCGATGTGCAGGCCGCCGGGGTCAGGGCGAGCGGCGTTGGGTCCGGTCGAATAGATAACCGCGACCGCAGCGTCAACGAGTGAAGCGCCAGCCGCACAGGTTGTTGCTGAAATCCCAGTCGCCGTTGAGCAGACGCGTAGATCTGGTCGTAGCCCCGGCATCCCAACATTGCGCATCTCTCCTGACGACGAAGGGAAAGTTCCCAAACCTGTGAAATCGAAATTCGTTGGTGGTGCGGGAGGAGGCGCCGGCGTACCGGGCGGTAATTGGTTGTTGTTGGTTGCCGAGTAACGAATTCTGTTATCCCACGAATCGATTACAAATCCCGTGCCATCAACCGGGCCGATGCCGAGTAGCGCGCCGGGAACGAACCCATCAAAAAAATTGGAACAATTCCCATTGATGGTATCGCCGCCGGCAGCAAAACTTTCCTGCCCGGTGCTGCCGGCGGAAGCGGGGCAGGGTAAACGTCCGTTCGCCGCAGCGAAGCCGATTAATGCCTCGCGAATTTCCAAGAGCGTTTTTTGCGTTTCCCCGACGCGCCTCAACTCCACTTGGGTGGTAAACGGAATCAAAATTCCGGCGAACAACGCGCCGAGGATCAATAGCACGATGGCTAACTCGATCAGGGTAAAACCCCGTTGCCTGATTGTTGTTGTGCGCTTCATTGCGGATTCAATAGTAGAGTTGATCGTTGAATGAAACACTCGCCGCGGATTGCCGATCGAATGTTAGAGCGGTGGCGATATCGCGATTATTCGTGCTGTCGAAATAGTCATTCACGTTCGCGCTCGGACGCGCTTGTCCGGCGAGTAAACCACCGGCCATCATAACCAGGAATTTCACGTCGCTGCGCGTGGGGCTGCCATCCAAAATAATCGACAGACAAGGGCATGCTGCACCACCTCCGGCAACCCATCCCGGGCCAATGACGCCCAGTGCAAACTCGTGCCACTGATTGTCCGTCACCCATTCCGGGAATTCCGGGTAAAGGCGAATGCCTGATGTTGTCAGTGAGCCGCTACCGGCGCGCAACGATCCGTCGCCAATCAGTACGCCAGCGGCGTTATAGTCGCGCACAATTACGCAACGAATTAGAGAGGTCGTCAGGCAAGCTGCAAATGATCCGGCCGGTCGTGCGACTTGCCGCGTTGTAAATGTAGTTGCCGATGCGGGAATTGGCGTGGCGACGGGGTTTGCCCAACTGGTTGGATATTCGATCTGAACCTCTCGCTTGGCCACCGTCGGTTTTGCGACCGGTTCCGGGTTGAGTATTTCCCCCGTGCAATTGACGGCTTTCATATTCGTCCAAACGCACTTGCCGTTGCTGACCACTAAATTCAGAGTATTATTTCGCAACGCGTTAGCGTCGACCGTACCCGAAGTATCGAGTGTGCCGCCAGTGACGCGCCAACTGAAATCCGTCGTGAATTCTTGGCCGATTTTGTGAAATGGAATGAGACCAACGCGGGCGCCGGCTACGGCGGCATAGTTCGCCGCGACGCTTGGGTCCCCATGCGGCGCTAGCCAAGGATAGGTTCCGTATTGGTCGCGAAAACGTTGGACAATGGCGCGAATTTCCTGCCCAGCGCGATCTTCGATCTTTGCCATCAATTCATCGATCGTGATGTAGATCAAGCGGTCATTGAACGTTGCGCTTGGGTCGGCCTGAATGAAATCGTTGTCGAGATCGGCGTTGCTGAAAGTAAACGTGCAAGGTGGACCCGGACAGTCTGCGGTGACGCTCGTCACCGTGACCGTCGCAGTGTCGAGATATTGATTCGGCCCCGCGAGGTTTGGCGCTGGAGGGCGCGATTGGCCATTCATGGCGGGGCCGGGAACGATGATGACCGCCGCGACACGATTCGACAATACGCTGCCGCGTGCATCGCGAACCGTTAACCATGGGTACGGTAATGAAGTCGGTGTTCCAATTCCGTCGGCCGGGCAGATGTAGCCGGTGTAGGTAAAAGCAATAATGTCGGAATTGAGATACTCAAGACATTTTTGAAACGCCAAATTCCCCGAGACGGCATACCACGGCATCTGCCCCGGCGCATCGTTCTCACTAAATGATTCTCCTGATAATCCGAGCGTTCGCCACGGTAACCGGCCTAG
>JANNFT010000419.1:0-2468 GCA_031380185.1 Pseudomonadota bacterium | reverse complement strand
AGACATCACCTTTTATCGCGACGATTTCGACGAGCGCGGCTTGCATCGCGATGCGAAGCGATCGACTATTCCGTTTGACGTCGCAGGCAAGGACATTGTGTTGGTCGACGACGTGTTATACACGGGCCGCACCATCCGCGCGGCGATGAATGAGTTGTTCGACTATGGCCGCCCGGCGCGCATTCGCCTTGCTGTTTTGGTCGATCGGCAAAGCCGCGAACTTCCGATCGGCGCGCAGTTTGTCGGCATGACGATGCTCGTGCCGGACGATGAAATGTTAGTGCTGGAGCGCAGCGCCAGCGGCGCCCTGGCCTTCAAACAAATGAAAAAGGAACCGCGCTGATGCAGCGGAATTTACAGATTGATGACGAAGGCAATCTGCGACATCTGCTGACCATTGAAGGACTTCCCCGCCCACTCCTGCTAAAAATTCTCGACACCGCCGATTCGTTCGTCGGCGTCACCGAACGCGACGTAAAGAAAGTGCCGCTGCTGCGCGGTAAATCCGTGTTCAATATTTTTTTCGAGCCGTCGACGCGCACGCGCACCACGTTTGAAATCGCGGCGAAGCGCTTGTCCGCCGACGTCATCAATCTCAATGTCGGCGCATCCAGCACCAGCAAGGGCGAGACCTTGTTAGATACAGTGGCGAATTTGTCGGCGATGCATGCCGACATGTTCATCGTGCGTCACGCCAGCAGTGGCGCACCGCACCTGATCGCGCGCCATGTCGCGCCGGGCATCCACGTCATCAACGCCGGCGACGGCCGCCACGCTCATCCGACGCAGGCGTTGCTCGATATGTACACTATCCGCCACTACAAAAAACAGTTCACCGATCTGCGCGTGGCAGTGGTTGGCGACCTGTTGCATTCGCGTGTCGCGCGCTCGCAAATTCATGCGTTGACGACCTTGGGCGTGCCCGAGGTGCGCGTGGTTGGCCCGAAGACCTTGATTCCGCGCGACGTGGAAAGTCTTGGCGTTCACATTTATCACGACATGGCGCGCGGCATTAAAGATTGTGATGTGGTGATGATGCTGCGCCTACAGAGCGAACGCATGAACGGCGCGCTGTTGCCGAGCGCCGGAGAATATTTCAAATCCTACGGCCTCACACCGGAAAAACTGGCGCTCGCCAAACCCGACGCCATTGTCATGCATCCCGGCCCAATGAATCGCGGCGTGGAAATCGATTCTGCGGTGGCGGACGGTAAGCAATCGGTGATCCTGCCGCAAGTGACGTTCGGCATCGCGGTGCGCATGGCGGTAATGAGTATGTTGGCGGGGAGTGGTTAATTCCTCCGTGTCATTGCGAGCGACTGCGAAGCAATCTCGTTTTTGCGAAAATCGACCCGACGACGAGATTGCTTCGCGGTCGCTCGCAATGACATTGGTGGATTCCGCAATCGAAAAAGCACATGCCCGAAACGCCAGTACCAGAGCGGCTCGCCAAGGTACATAGGCCAGAAGCCAATCTGGAAGCGCCTCTACAGGCATACCCCGCAAAAATGAGTAACGCCGTAACCATACTCAACCAAACCTTCGGCTACCCAGCGTTTCGCGGCGAGCAGGAGGCGATCATCGGCCAGATCGCAAGCGGCGGCGACGCGCTGGTGTTGATGCCGACCGGCGGCGGCAAATCGCTGTGCTTCCAAATTCCGGCACTGCTGCGTGACGGTGTCGGTATCGTCGTTTCGCCGCTGATCGCGCTGATGCAAAACCAAGTGGATCAGTTGAAGCAGCTTGGCGTGCGGGCGGAGTTTCTCAATTCAACGCAACTGATCGACGCAGCGGAGCGCGTGCAACGGGACGTGCTCGCTGGGAAAATTGATTTGCTTTATGTCGCGCCGGAGCGCTTGCTCAGTGCGGGCTTTTTGCAATTGATGGAACGCATGAGCATCGCGCTCTTCGCGATCGACGAAGCTCACTGCGTCTCGCAATGGGGGCACGATTTCCGGCCCGAATATTTGCAGCTTTCGATTTTGCACGAGCGTTTTCCCAACGTGCCGCGCATCGCGCTGACCGCGACCGCCGATGAGCTGACGCGCGGCGAGATGATCAAGCGCCTCAAGCTCGAAGACGCGCGGATATTCATCTCCAGTTTCGACCGGCCCAACATTCGCTACAGCGTCGTCGAAAAACAAGACGCGCGGCAGCAATTGTTAAATTTCCTGCGCGAGGAACACCCGGGCGATGCCGGCATCGTCTATTGTTTGTCGCGCAAAAAAGTCGACGAGACCGCCCATTGGCTGAAAGGCCAAGGCATCGTCGCGCTGCCCTATCACGCCGGCATGGATACGGAATCGCGGCGACGCAATCAAGATAAATTTTTGCGTGACGATGGCATCATCATGGTCGCGACGATCGCCTTCGGCATGGGCATCGACAAGCCCGACGTGCGCTTTGTCGCCCATTTGGATTTACCGAAAAGCGTGGAAGGTTATTACCAAGAAACCGGCCGCGCCGGG
>JANNFT010000520.1:0-4330 GCA_031380185.1 Pseudomonadota bacterium | reverse complement strand
CGCGTTGGCCGAGACACAAGGCGTGCCGTCATTTGTGATTTTTCACGATACGACTTTAACGCAGTTGGCGATGCAGCGACCGCAGAACCGCGCGCAGTTAGCCGCGATCAACGGCATCGGCGCGCAAAAGTTAGAACGCTATGGCACGGCGCTGTTGGACGTGTTGCGGGCACATGCCGCATAATCCTATTCAGCATGACAATTTGTTCGTGATCACTATTGCAAAAACCTACTCGCGACGAACGACATTCGCCGAATGAAAATCCACGTCAAAAACGGCCGCTTGGTCGACCCCAAAAATCGTATCGACTCGAAACAAGATGTTTTCATCGCTGCGGGGAAAATCGTTGCGATCGGGTCGCCGCCTGATGGCTTTCACGCCAACCGCGTTATTGACGCCAGCAACCTGATCGTTTGCCCGGGCCTGGTCGACCTATCGGCGCGGCTGCGTGAACCGGGCTTCGAGTATAAAGCCACATTGGAATCGGAAATGGGCGCGGCGGTGGCCGGTGGCGTGACCAGTCTGGTGTGCCCGCCGGATACGGACCCGCCGCTCGACGAGCCGGGTCTAGTGGAAATGCTGAAATATCGCGCCAAGAATTTGAGTCAATCCCACGTTTATCCGCTCGGCGCGTTGACCATGGGACTGAAGGGCGAGCGGCTGACGGAGATGGCGCAATTGTCCGACGCCGGCTGCATTGGATTTTCTCACGCCGATCATCCGCTGATCGATACACTAGTGTTATCGCGCGCGCTGAATTACGCGTCGACTTACGGCTACACCGTGTGGCTGCGCCCGCAAGATGCGTTTTTAAGCAAGGGCGGCGTCGCACATGACGGCATGGTCGCCACGCGACTCGGATTGCCGGGAATTCCCGTTGAAGCGGAGACCATTGCGCTCACCACTATCATCGAACTCGCGCGCACTTCCGGCGCGCGCGTGCATTTGTGCCGGCTGTCGAGCGCGGCGGGTGACGAATTGGTGCGACAAGCGAAAGCGAGCGGACTCGCCATCACCTGTGACGTCGGCGTCCACCATTTGCATTTGAGCGAAATCGACGTCGGCTATTTCGACGCCAACTGCCACCTTATGCCGCCGTTACGCAGCACTCGCGATCGCGATGCGCTGCGCGCCGGCGCCGCCGATGGCACTATCGACGCCATCTGCTCCGACCATGCGCCGGTCGACGACGACGCGAAGCAATTGCCGTTTGCCGAATCCGAAGCCGGCGCTACAGGCTTGGAATTGCTATTGCCGCTGATGCTTAAATGGGCATCGGCTGAAAAGCTAGGCCTAGCGGGGGCGCTGGCCAAGATCACCTCGGAAGCCGCACGCATACTGGGCCTCGACGCAGGACATCTTGCAATCGGCCAACGCGCCGATGTATGTATCTTCGACGCGAACGAATCGTGGAACGTCGATCGCAGCACGCTGAAAAGCCTCGGGAAAAATACGCCGTTCATCGGCATGGAGATGATTGGCAAGGTTCACTACACGTTGGTTGAGGGGCATGTGGTTTATCCGCATGGGTGATTTTCGTTCGGGAACTTTACTTACTACAAATGGCTTGCCGCGAACGCAGGAATCCATTTGGATGCGACTGTTACGTCGACCGACCTAAAATCAACGACAATAACCCGATAAAAATCGGCTGATGCAGCATGTAAATGATTAAGCTATGCCGCCCGCCGAAGGCGAGTAATTGCGCAATCGGATTGCGAACTTCGACCTTGGAATACGTCTCGAACCATCCATGAGATTGTGCCCGCCGCGCCAGGAACATGCCGATTAACACCACGCCGAACCACGGCAGCAGCGGAACGTAATCTTCCGTATGGGGTTTGTGGGTCATCATGCCGATCCATTGCAGTGCGGGTTGATCGAAGAACGCCAATTTCATTGTTGTGCCCAACGCAATCAGCGCAGCGCCGAGAATCAAATTTATCCAGGTGAAACGCAAAAACGCTAAGCCCAACACACTGGCGGCAAATATGAAATGCAAAATCCCGAAGAAAATAAATGTCTTGGGAAACATGAAATAACTTCCCGCGCTCGCGAGCACGGCGCAGGCGCCGATGGCGAGAAGGCGTTTGCCGCAACGGTTCCAATCAAGATTGCGCCCGGGCCCAAGCACCAAGCCGACGCCGACCAACCCGGAAAATAGGCTCACGATTACGGCGCGAAAGCCTAGCCAGCGAATATCGCTATTGAAATCGAAGGAAACGACCCCGAAGTAATCGAGGTCGAAGGTGAAGTGGTAGACGAACATCAACGCGATGGCGACGCCGCGCGCGATATCGACTGTCGAGTAACGCCGCACCGATACTGGGTGGCCCTGGGCTAGCCGCTGATCTCGGGCAATTGGCTCGGCCGCCAGACTTGGCGCAAAAGCCGCACCGGGTTTGCGTTTGCGTGATTTACCCATGTTCGGCGGTATAATTCTTCAACTCTAACGAAGGCAACATTTTCAGCTTATGAATCCCCTACTCGATTTTTCCGGCTTGCCTCGCTTCACCGAATTCAAGCCTGAATTTGTTTCAGCCGCCATCGATGAGCTGATTCAGGAAGGTGCTGCCGTGGTTGAGCGCTTGACTCACGATTCGGCCGCGCCGACTTGGGACAATTTCGTCGCGCCGCTGGATAACGCCAACGAGCGGCTGAACCGCGCTTGGGGTCAGGTGAGTCATCTCAACGCCGTGATGAATTCGCCGGAACTGCGTGAAGTGTACAACGCCAACCTGCCGAAGATCACGCAATTCTATGCCGAGTTGGGGCAAAACCCAGCGTTGTTCGCAAAGTACAAAGTGTTGCAACAGTCGCCGGAATTTGCCGCCCTTTGCGCTGCGCGGAAAAAAATTGTCGAGAACGAGTTGCGCGATTTTCGGCTTGGCGGCGCGGAATTATCGGACGATAAAAAGGCACGCTTTCTCGAAATTCAAGAAGAGCAATCGGCGCTGGGGTCGAAATTTTCCGAGAATATTTTGGATGCGACGAACGCTTTTTCGCTGTTTATCGAAACCGAAAAAGAACTTGGCGGCATTCCGGTCGACGTGTTGCAAACTGCCGCGGAAGCGGCGCGGAAGGACGGCAAGCGTGCTTGGAAATTTACACTGCATGCGCCCTCGTATCTGCCGGTTCTGCAATACGCTGACAATCGTGCGCTACGCGAAAAAATGTATCACGCCTATCTGACGCGTGCGGCGGAATTCGAGCATCCCGAGTGGAACAACGCGCCGCTGATCGAGAAAATTCTCAAGCTCCGTGATGAGGAAGCCAAGCTGCTTGGCTACCCTAGTTTTGGCGACGTCTCGCTGGTGCCGAAAATGGCTAATTCGCCGCAACAGGTGTTGGATTTCCTCAACGATCTGGCCAAACGCGCTAAGCCTTACGCGGAAAAAGATGTCGCCGCACTGCGCGATTTCGCCAAGCGCGAGTTGGGCTTGAACACTATGGAGTCGTGGGATCGCGCCTATGTCGCGGAGAAGTTACGCGGCCAGCGCTATAGTTTTTCCGAGCAAGAAGTGAAGCAATATTTTCCCGAGCCGCAAGTGTTGGCCGGCATGTTCCGCGTCGTGGAAGCGCTCTACGGCCTGACGTTAGAGTCAAGTAGCGCGCCAGTGTGGCATAAAGACGTGAAATTTTTCGACATTCGCGATCGAAACAAAAAACTCGTCGGCCAATTTTATTTGGATCTTTACGCGCGCGACACCAAGCGTGGAGGCGCGTGGATGGATGATGCGATCACGCGGCGGCGCGTGTGCAACGGCATTCAAACGCCGGTGGCTTACCTCACCTGTAATTTCTCGGCGTCGGTCGGCGCCAAGCCCGCGCTGTTCACCCACGATGAAGTGATTACGCTGTTCCACGAATTTGGCCACGGCTTGCATCATTTGCTGACGCAAGTGGACGACATCAGTGTTGCCGGCATCAACGGCGTCGAGTGGGATGCAGTGGAACTGCCGAGCCAGTTTATGGAAAATTATTGCTGGGAGTGGAATGTGCTGCAGCACATGACGCGCCACGTCGAAACGGGTGCGACGTTGCCGCGCGCGCTGTTCGACAAAATGATCGCCGCGAAAAATTTCCTCGCCGGCATGGACATGGTGCGGCAATTGGAGTTTGCGTTGTTCGACATGCATTTGCACAGCGATTTTGATGTCGCGGGCGCTAAAACCGCACAGCAACTGTTGAGCGAAATCCGTCAGCAAGTCGCCGTGGTGGTTCCCCCGGCGTATGATCGCTTTCCGAATAGCTTTTCGCACATTTTCGCCGGCGGCTACGCGGCCGGCTACTACAGCTACAAGTGGGCCGAAGTGTTGTCGGCGGACG
>JANNFT010000379.1:0-5885 GCA_031380185.1 Pseudomonadota bacterium | reverse complement strand
GCACCAGCACGCGCCGATCTGTTAACGTCCGCCACAAACTTATGTGGCCAAAACTTTCGACCTTACTTCTTTCGGCCAGCAACTCGCCCTCCAACCACTCGCGCTCGTCGGCGCGCAGCCACTTCGCATTGGCAGGCCGATCAATCATTTGTCGCCATACGACAAAGGCAAGCAACACCGCCGGCAGCGCTTCCAGAATGAACACCCACTGCCAACCTTTCAACCCGAGCATGCCGTCCATCTCGAGAATGGCGCCGGAAATGACCGAAGCCGCCGCGTTCGATATCGGCACAGCCAGAAACAAGGTCGAAATCACCCGCGCACGGTAGGCTGCCGGAAACCAAGTGCTGAGATAGAAAATAATTCCGGGAAAGAAACCCGCTTCGGCAACGCCGAGCAAGAAACGCAAACCAAGAAAGCTCGCCGGGCCGGTGGCGAACGCCATCGCACCGGAAATCAAACCCCAAGTGAGCATGATGCGGGCGATCCAGCGACGTGCGCCGACTCGCGCCAAGATCATGTTGCTCGGCACTTCGAACAATGCATAGCCGAGAAAGAATATACCGGCGCCCCAGCCGTACATATAGGCGCTGATACCCAGATCTTTGTTCATCGTAAGCGCCGCGAACGCGACGTTCGTGCGATCGACATAAGCGACAAAATAGCTCAGCACGATCAGCGGCAACAGCCGCCAAGAGATCTTTAATATTATGCGTCGTTGCGACTCAGGCGACATGGCTTTGCTGAACTTGTTCCTTCATGTAATCTCCTCCTGGTGGTGCTTTAGTCCGCAGCTTAGCGTATGCCGGCAGTGGCCGGCAACCGAAGTATCGGTAGCGGATTCAATCGTAACCTAAGAGAGGAATGCCATGGAACAATTTCAACATATGCTATGCAAGGTCATTCGTGCCGAAGGACAGGCGCATTCGGCGCGCACCGTGGAAATTTTTGGGTGGATTATGTTAGTCGAGGCGAGTGCCTTGATGTTTGCGCCGCATTTCGCTGCTGCGCTCCTAAGCTTGCCGCCACTTGGCGAACAAGCCGCAAATTACCTGCGCCTAGTGGCGTTGTTGCTCGGCGGACTGAGCATGCTTTACATCGTCAGCGGACGACTTAACGCGCAAGGTTTTGTGTTCGCCACATTGCTTGATCGCCCGCTCGTGCCGCCCATTATGGCGCTGCTCTGGTGGCTGGACATTATTCCCGGAATGCTCGCGATTCTGTTCGCAGTTTCGGACGGGTTGAGTTCACTTTGGACATTTCGTGCCTGGCGGCGCGAGAACGCTGCCAATGTCGCGGTGGCGTAGCCGGCGATTTTCATGCGAAAGGGGCTAACTAAAGTCCGATGTTCCAACACTCGATTGAACGTCACGCGAGACGCGCCAGGGACACTGGACGTTACCTCTGGTGTCCGCAGGGCGCTTGTCGCCAAGTGCGTTCCCTGCGGCCTTTAACGCATTGCGAATTTCGCTCTCGGGTAGCGACGCTTGAGTTGGCTTTAATCGCGTCATACCGCGCCCCTTTACGCTGCCCCTATGCTGCTTTCACTTCCACTGGTTCGATATGCTCATACCCTCCTGACTGTTCAAGCTCCCACACATCCAGCGCCTGTTGCAGCCTAAGCCACAATCCGGCGCCGTTACCAAGTAGCTTGCCAAGGCGGATCGCCATATCGACAGATACCGGGCGTTTTTCATTCACAATTTCCGATACGCTAAGGCGCGAAACGCCGAGGCGCTGGGCGAACTCAGTTTGCGTCATGCGTAACGCGGGTAGCACGTCCTCGCGCAGGATCGCGCCGGGGTGAGTGGGCTTACGCTTGGGATCGCGTAGGCTGGTGGCTGGCCTCGGGCCACGCGTTGATTTTGGCAATGGGAGCCTCAAGCTGCCTTTTTTACAATCATACTCACTCGCATTCCTACCTTAGCGAGCATGTTCACGAGTGCGTCGAGACTGAATAACGAAATCTTGCCCTTGAGCAATTGATTTAGGCGCGGCTGGGTAATGCCAAGCATTTTCGCGGCTTCTTGCTGGGTGTAACCTCGCGCCACTTCACGTACTTGGGACATGAGTTCAGAGCGCAGCAAAAGGTTTTCGGCCTCTCCTTCTGGAAAGCCGATGTCGCGAAACACGTTGCCGCTACCGATGGTCACTTTCAATTTCGTTGCCATAGCCTAATTCCTTTCATTCACCAACTCGCGATAGCGCTGGCTGGCAAGATCGATTTCTTTCTTCGGCGTTTGCTGCGTTTTCTTGGTAAAGGCGTGCAAGACGTAGACCGCTTCGGCAAACTTGGCGACGTACATCACGCGATACTCATTGTCGGTATGAATTCGAATTTCCTTCACACCCGCGCCTACTCCCGTCATCGGTTTACAGTCCGAAGGGTCAAGCCCCTTCTGAACCTCACCCAATTCAAAACCCGCCTCGCGGCGGGCATCATCAGGGAATCCCCGCACTTGCTCCAGGCTGTCACCCAGCCACGTGATCGGCTTCATTTGTATTTATATCAGTTTCAGAATAGTTCAGCAACGTCCAAGGAAGTCCAGGATGTGGGATCAACTAAGTCCTGAAAATCAAGTTCGCTTGCCGTGCAGGGGCATCACTTCCACTCAAAACGTGACGTATTCGAAAAAATGATTGACCGTGATGGACACAAAAGGCAATAAAAAAACCGGCAGTTACGCCGGTTCTTTGGATGTTGCTGGACTGCTTTGGATTGTCGATTGGTGGAGGTCAGCGGGATCGAACCGCTGACCTCTTGCATGCCATGCAAGCGCTCTCCCAGCTGAGCTATACCCCCCAAACTAGGCTTGATTATACGAGGCGCTTGGCGTGGTGTAAAGGTTACGCCCGCGTCGCCGCTCACGCATTTCTGATCGCGCGCGGGTCGTTGTGCTACAGTGGCGGGCGATAATCAAACTACAATTTTTTTGGGACATACAAATGAAACTGACGGATCTCGAAAAAGCCAAGGGACTAAAAATTAACTCGAAGATGACTCAAGCGATTACTCCGGGACGCTTCGCAGGCGCTGCCAACGCCCCGGTCGATCGCCGCGAACAGCGCAAGCGCGATCAAGTGGCGGGCCTTGTGCCGTTTGCGGTAAAGCTCGACGGCGCCCTGGTAAAACGTCTCCAGGCGCTGGCATCGGAACGGGACGGTAACATCAATGAAGTCGTCGCCGAATTGCTTAACAAAGGTCTTGGCGCATAATTTTTTATGGCGCTGAAAGCAACGATTTTCAAAGCGCAACTCCATGTCGCGGACATGGATCGTAATTATTTTCAGACTCATGCGTTAACCATCGCGCGCCATCCTTCTGAAACCGACGAACGGATGATGATGCGCGTGCTCGCCTTTGCATGCCATGCCGACGACACGCTCACATTCGGCAAGGGTCTGAGTAGCGACGATGAGCCGGACCTGTGGCAGAAAGACCTGACCGGCGCCATCGAGAAGTGGATCGACGTTGGCCAGCCCGATGAAAAAATCGTTCGCCGGGCATGCGGACGGGCGGCGCAAGTTTTCGTTTATAACTACGGCGTGCGAAGCGCCGAGGCTTGGTGGCAGACACAGCGCGAAACCTTGGCGCGCCAGTCGAATCTCACCGTCGTAAATGTCCCTCTCGCCGCAAGCGCCGCGCTGGCAAAGCTGGCCGGTCGCACGATGGAATTGCAATGCACGATTCATGACAACCAGATATGGCTAACAAACGGCGACGCCACGGTTTGCGTCGACGCGATTTTATTGAAGCAATGCGCGTTCGCTGAATCGTAGTTTGGAATTATGCAACAGGTCGATTTTCAACTCAATTCGGAATTCATCGAACTCAATCAACTGTTGAAACTCGTCGGAATTTGCTCGAGCGGCGGCGCCGGAAAAGTGTTGGTCGCGAGCGGTGAGGTGCGCGTTGACGGCCAGATTGAATTGCGCAAAACCTGCAAAATTCGTGCTGGGCAAGTTGTCAACTACGGCAAGACACAAATCAAAGTCACGTCAAATTTAAATTAGAACCCTGCCAGGAGCTATATTCTGCGCGGCTCGTGGCAATGCATAGCCTGAGCGCCAATAGTCATGCGCGTCCCAGGCTATCATCCGAAACAATCTTGAGCCTTCCTTGAGTGTGAATAAGTCACAGATTTGCTGTGCGTTGACGCAATGATTGATTTCTTCGCGCAGGCAATCATGGAAACCATAAGGTCGGGTTGCCAGCAATTGCACAATCCGGATAAGCTGCATTATCCTAGAAACGGCAGTTGACCGCTGCGTCGGGGGTACAACATCATGATTTTAATTAAATGCTTGATAAATTTTACGCTCACCCATTTGGTGAGACGTCGCTACGGAGCGGATTGCACGGTTCTGGCGGCGCCGGGCGGCGTTGCAACTCGTTGGAATGGAACAACCATTCCGCCTCGTCGCGCCTTGCCCTGCACCCCCATAACCGCACACTCCATCCCGTCCAACTGCCGTTTCTAGGATTACGCTGACGCCGTCGGCTTGGGGAAATAACGATGCAATCATTCACCGGTTGGCTAACCGAGATCGGCCTGGAGCGCTACGCGAACCGCTTCGCGGAAAATGAAGTTGACTTCGATGTGCTTGCCTCCCTAAACGAAGCCAATCTTGAAGCGCTCGGATTGCCGCTTGGTGCACGCAAGCGCCTGTTGCAGGCCGCTGCCAAGCTGAATGGCCAAAGCATGCTAGAGCCAGTTCAAGTTGCGATTGTACCAGCGCCGATCGCGCGCTCGATACAGGCCGGCGCCCCAGACTCTTCCAGCGGCGAGCGCCGCCAGCTCACGGTGATGTTTTGTGACCTGGTCGGCTCCACGGCGCTCAGCGAGAAGCTCGATCCAGAAGAGTTGCGCAGCCTGTTGCACGAGTATCGAACGATATGCGGCAAATTCATCGCGCGCTACGACGGTTTTGTCGCTCGCTATGTCGGCGATGGCATTCTCACCTATTTCGGCTGGCCCAAAGCCCATGAAGAAGACGCCGAACGGGCGCTGCGCGCGGCGTTGGAGATCGTCCAATCCGCCAAGCGAGCATCGTCGAGCGAAACCCTGTCCGTGCGCATCGGCATCGCCACCGGTCCGGTCGTCGTCGGCGAACAAGCCGGTGTCGGCGATCAGTCAAAGTTGGCTATTGGGTCTACGCCTAATCTCGCGGCTCGGTTGCAGGGATTGGCTGCGTCCGATCAAATCGTCATCGCTTCCTCCACCCGTCGCTTAGTCGGTAGCGCCTTCGAACTCACTGACTTAGGTGAACATGAACTGAAGGGCATCAGTGAGCCGGTGCGCGCCTGGCGAGTGGTAGGGGAGGGCCGCACCGAAGGGCGCTTCGAGGCAGTACACGGCCACGCCGGCTTCACGCCGCTGGTGGGACGCGAAGAGGAACTGGCGCTGCTGCTACGCCGTTGGGAAACGGCCAAAGCGGGCGAAGGGCAGTTAGTGTTGCTCAGTGGTGAACCAGGAATTGGCAAAAGTCGAATCACGCGCGCCCTGAGCGAAGCCATCAAGGAAGAGCCGCATGGGCGGTTGCGCTACCAATGCTCGCCCTTCCACACCCAAAGCGCTCTGTATCCGGTGATCGAACAATTCGAGCGGGCCGCCGGCTTGAGCAAAGAAGATAGCGCCGAGGACAAACTCGATAAAATCGAAGCCCTGTTGAACCTGGCATTGGGCGAAGAAAAGATCGGCGCCATTGCCCCGCTGTTTGCGGCACTGCTGTCCCTCCCGGTGGGTCGCTACCCAGCGCTTAACTATTCGCCGCAGAAGCACAAGGAACTCACCCTCGAAGCGCTGGTAAACCAGGTGGCCGGCTTGGCCAAGCGGCAGCCAATCCTGATGGTGTTCGAAGACGTCCACTGGGTCGACCCGACC
>JANNFT010000376.1:0-2340 GCA_031380185.1 Pseudomonadota bacterium | reverse complement strand
CCCTAGGCCAGCCGCCGCCGGCGTGGGATGTACAGGTAAATCCGCGAGGTTGCTCATTCGCCGCCTCGCAGTAACTGCGTCAACTCGTCCAACCGTTCGGCGATGCGTTCGGCTTCGCTTAACTCGTCGCCGGCAAGCCCGGCCCAGCCGCGCGATGCCAGCCGCTTAGATTCGCGATTGCTGAAACCGATTTCCTTGAGCATCGCCTCGAAGCCCCGGATGTCCGCGCAACTGGTCGCCGATTTCACCGACGCGATCCGCGCCTCGGGATTCGCCGCGAACGCAACCGGCGAGATTTCCCACAACTTCAATGCGGTCAGGTGCCGGATACCGTTCTTGATGGATGCGCCATTCGGCAAAACATCGTAGCCAATCGACATCGAACTCACGGTGTGATCCAGCATCAGCGCATGCATGTCTTGTGCCTCGCGGACGCTTAAATTCAGCCGCCCTTCAACCCGCAGGCCTTGGTTGTCGCTGGTGACCTTCGCCTTGCCGATCGGTTTAGTCGGTTGATGGCTGTGCAAGACGCGGATCATGCCATCATTGGTCAGATCCATTTCACGGAATGCGCCGGCCATAATGATGTCGCCATCGCGATCGACGTTGCCGAACACACTGGCGTAACCGGTGAACTCGCCGCTAGGTGTTACTGATTTTATCTCTGTTGCTTGACTAAAAAACTGCATACGCGCCTTTCTGTGAACGTGAAAAAAAGTCGAGACCCCAGACTGGGACTTCGGCACTTTATTCGCACGTCACGCGCGGTTTTCGGAATTCCTCCATGTTCGTCACGAACAATTCGGAACCCATCAACACGGCCATGATAACACGATCGCCAAGACAAACGGCCTTGCCTACGCGCGATTTGGGGCATTATTTTTTGATGGTTGGTATTTCGATACCACCCAAATCGTTTACGTAGCGTTCGTGCGTTGCCGTCGGCGCTAGCACGGGTGTTTCCAGCGTGACCCGAGCGAGCGGTACCCGATAATCATCGGCCGCCGTGGCTGGTGATTCGGGCCTCGCGCGAGCGGATGCGACCGAGTAAATAAGGGCGGTCGATGGCACGTAGCGTCAGTTCACCGATTCCGACATAGCCCGCCCAGCGATTTTGAATATCGCCGGCGGCAGGGGCGAGGCAGGATCGAGCAGGCACAAGCTCAGTAACACCGCGTCGACGTCGAAGCGGCAAATGATTATTTCCTGAGCGGTACCGCTTTCGATCGCAGCACAGGCGTCGGCGTACACGCGCGGATGGTCGGTCTTGAGCGTGAACCGGCCCAGGTCGAGGAATGGACGCAAACCTAGGCAGGCCGCTTCCAAGGTTTGCGCGGTCATGGCGTCGGGTATGTCGGGCTTAGTCATTTTCATTGTGTGGTCTCCAGGTTATGGTCTCAGGCGTGTATTGAGATTTCTTGATCCGGCGGGCTTCGCCGGGCGCGAACAGTTTCAAGCGCCGCAGGTAATTCGCTTCGCTTTCGAAAACCGGCCGGTCGTTCGGGTCGAAGGGGTCATAAGGAAAGTCGTCTCCCTTGGCGTAAAAAGCGATGTTGGAAGCACTGAGCCACGAAGCAGGAATTCCCCGTTCGTAATCAGGCGAGTACGCTAACGCATCGTGGCGGGGTGTGCCTTTCCCGCCCAGGCGTCGGCGAGGCTCCGGCGCGTCATAGGCCCACCAACAAGACGGCCGGCCTCCGGGTTTGGCCGCGATCCAGTTCACCAAAATGTCATCACGGAACAGCGGCCACAGCGCGGCAACGCCGGTGAATTCTTCCCAGCGGTTGTGCGGGATCGGTAGCGGCTCGTCATTGAGCAATGCCCAATAGGTCGCGGATATCGCCGGGCGGATGTTACGTAACACGTGCAATCGTGGTTGAGTCATCGCGATCCTCCAGGGCGGCCTACACGGTCGCGTAGCGGTAAAATGTCAAGATTCAATTGCCGCATTGCGCTTAGCAGGCCTCGCCGCGAGTCGCGCTCGATGGCGATCGCCGGCGACGGTTTCATCAAGCCCTTTGCGTCGGTGGTGATCGGGCCAAATTCGGCAAGCAGCTTTTGCGCTTCCCGCATTCGGGAAAAAGCCTCCATCGCGACGTTCAAAAGCAGAAGTCCGCCGGCGTCGGAAATGTCATATTCGGTTGCCAGGGACTGCCACAGCCCCGCCGCCTCTTTCGATAGGTCGGATGGCGGTTTGGGCTTGGTCGTCGCCAGTTGCTTAATCATCTATGTCCTTTTTTGGAAAAGATCGGGTTTCGCAAAATTCTGTCAAGGGGAACGGTCTGGGGAGGCACGGTGACAGCTCTTTGATGTACCCTTCCCCGTCGTAACATGTCATGC
>JANNFT010000369.1:0-13892 GCA_031380185.1 Pseudomonadota bacterium | reverse complement strand
TTCTTGAACGCGGAGCCGCATAGCATCGGCACAATTTCAAAAGCGATAGTTCGCTGGCGCAATGCTTTTTTTATCTCACCTTCGGAGAGATCACCCTCTTCGAGATATTTGTTCATTAGTTCTTCCGACGCTTCCGCTGCGCACTCGAGCATCTTCTCGCGCCACTCTTTTGCGGTTTCTTGCAGTTCGGGCGGAATTTCCCTGAGCTCGAATTTCATCCCCTGGGACGCTTCGTCCCAATAGATCGCCTTCATGCGAATCAGGTCAACAACACCCTGAAATTTGTCTTCGGCGCCGATCGGAATTTGAATCGGAATAGGGTTCGCCTTCAAACGCGATCGCATTTGGTCATGGACTTTGAAGAAGTTTGCGCCAGTACGGTCCATTTTGTTGACGAATGCAAGGCGGGGCACTTTGTACTTATTCGCTTGACGCCAAACGGTTTCCGACTGAGGTTGTACGCCACCGACCGCACAGTAAACCATGCAGGCGCCGTCCAGAACACGCATACTGCGCTCCACCTCGATGGTGAAGTCAACGTGGCCGGGGGTGTCGATGATGTTGATGCGATGCTCAGGATAGTTACCGTCCATGCCCTTCCAGAAACAAGTCACGGCAGCAGATGTAATGGTGATACCGCGCTCTTTTTCCTGTTCCATCCAGTCTGTTGTGGTTGCACCGTCGTGCACTTCGCCGATCTTGTGGCTTTCGCCGGTGTAAAACAGCACGCGCTCGGTCGTTGTCGTTTTACCCGCGTCGATATGAGCGCTGATGCCGATGTTGCGATAACGCTCTATGGGTGTCTTGCGTGCCACGTGTCTAGCCTATATCTAATGAAAGGTCGTCGGCGAACTAAAACCGATAATGGGAGAACGCTTTATTTGCTTCCGCCATTCGATGAATTTCTTCGCGCTTCTTGATTGCGCCACCCTTGCCTTCCGAAGCCTCCAACAGCTCTGAAGCGAGCCGACCCCACATCGATTTTTCGCTGCGCTTACGCGCGGCTTCGCGGAGCCAACGCATCGCCAGAGCGGTGCGTCGTACCGAGCGAACTTCAACCGGCACTTGATAGTTGGCGCCACCGACGCGCCGGCTCTTGACTTCAACTAAGGGCTTGGAATTATTGAGTGCCGCCACAAAAACCTCGAGCGGATCCTTACCGGATTTTTTCGAAATTTGATCCAGCGCGCCGTAAACGATCCGCTCGGCGACAGACTTTTTGCCACCGATCATGATGACATTCATAAACTTCGCGATATCTTCACTCTTGTATTTGGGATCGGGAAGAATTTCTCGCTTAGGGACTTCTCTACGACGTGGCATGGCTTTACCTTAAATCAATTCAATCAATTCAATTAAGCTGCTTTTGGACGCTTTGCACCGTATTTGGAGCGACTCTGCTTACGATCTTTGACGCCGGCTGTATCGAGACTTCCGCGTACAATGTGATAGCGCACGCCGGGCAAATCCTTAACGCGACCACCGCGTATGAGCACAACTGAGTGTTCTTGCAAGTTGTGGCCTTCGCCGCCGATGTAGCCAATCACCTCGAAACCGTTCGTCAAACGCACCTTCGCCACTTTACGCAATGCGGAGTTCGGCTTCTTCGGCGTGGTCGTATACACCCGAGTGCAAACCCCCCGTTTTTGCGGGCTCGAAGCAAGCGCCGGCACTTTGCTTTTTGTTACGGGCTTAACACGTGGTTTTCGTGTGAGTTGATTAATGGTTGGCATGCATATCCAAAAAAGTCATTATCGACCCGCCAGAGCAGAAGCACATTGGGGAGCGGGTCTGGGATCGAAAAAAGACTGCGAGTTTACGATGCGTTATGAACACTGTCAAGCAACCTGCTCACTTTCGGCGCTTATTTCCTCTTCGTAAATCCCGAGTCTGCGGCTCTTTCCATAGTCAGTTCCTTTGCCGTGCTTTCGCCGAGTGTTGTGATACGCCAAGCCAGTACCCGCAGGAATAAGCCTTCCAACGATTACATTTTCCTTCAGTCCTCGCAGTTCGTCCTTCTTGCCCATAATGGCGGCCTCGGTAAGTACGCGAGTTGTCTCTTGGAATGAAGCCGCCGAGATAAAGGAATCGGTCGACAAAGACGCCTTGGTAATACCCAGAAGGATATTCTCGTAGGTTGAGGGATGCTTACCGTCCTTGATGACGGAATCATTCTCGGTATACACGTCGGCACGTTCGACCTGCTCACCCGGGATGAAAGTCGTATCACCGGAACTGAGAATCTGCACCCGGCGCAACATTTGACGCACGATCACCTCAATATGTTTATCGTTGATTTTCACGCCTTGCAAGCGATACACATCCTGCACTTCATCGGTAACATAACGCGTGAGCGCCTCGATGCCAAGAAGGCGGAGAATGTCGTGGGGGTCAACCGGGCCGTCGACAATCATCTCGCCCTTGTTGACCACCTGGCCGTCGTGCACGGTGATATGCTTTTCTTTGGGAATCAAATATTCGTGGGCAATGCCATCCAGATCAGTAATGATCAAGCGCTGCTTGCCCTTGGTGTCCTTACCGAACGAAATCGTACCGGTTGCTTCAGCCAAGAGGCCCGCGTCTTTCGGTGAGCGCGCTTCGAACAGTTCTGCCACACGCGGCAAACCGCCGGTAATATCACGGGTTTTCGAAGATTCTTGGGGAATTCGCGCCAAGACTTCGCCGACTTGCGCCTGTTGGCCATTCTTGACCGTAATAATCGCGCCGATCTGGAACGTGTAATTGACCGGCGTATCCGAATTCGGAATCTTGACTTCGTGACCCTTATCGTTCAACAATTTCACCTGGGGGCGCAAACCTTTCGACTGCGCGCTTCCACGACGCTTCGGATCAATCACAACCAACGTCGACAGCCCCGTCACGTCGTCAATCTGCTTCGCGACGGTGACCCCTTCTTCGACGTTCTCGAAGCGAACTTCGCCGGCATATTCAGTAATGATCGGACGCGTATGGGGATCCCACATCGCCAGAACTTGGCCGGCTTTTGCCTTGGTCCCATCTTGAACGCTAAGAATTGCACCGTAGGGAATCTTATGCCGTTCGCGCTCACGTTCAGCATCGTCAACGACGATGATTTCACCACTTCGGGAAATCACGACCGGCTCGTTTCGAGCGTTGGTCACATAGCGCATGGTCGGAGTAAAACGGACTGTTCCGTTCGATTTACTTTCAACCTGGCTGATCACCGCCGCACGGGACGCGGCGCCGCCGATATGAAACGTACGCATGGTCAGTTGAGTTCCTGGCTCACCAATTGATTGTGCCGCAATCACGCCTACTGCTTCGCCCACGTTAACTGAGCTACCACGACCCAAATCGCGGCCATAGCACCGCACGCAAAGCCCATGACGGGTTTCGCAATTTAGCGGAGTCCTGACCTTCACTTCGTCGATACCGGCGGCCTCGATTGCGTCAACCAGCGCTTCATCGAGCAAGGTGCCAGCCTCGATCATCGTCTCACCGCTTTCCATTGTGAAGACGTCGGTCGCCGTGGTGCGTCCCAAAATGCGCTCACGTAAAGGCTCAACCACTTCGCCGCCCTCAACGAGCGCGCGCATGACCATACCGTTCGTGGTCTTGCAGTCAATCTCCGTCACGACTAGATCCTGCGTAACGTCAACGAGGCGGCGAGTCAGATATCCGGAATTCGCAGTCTTTAATGCGGTATCCGCCAAGCCCTTACGCGCACCGTGGGTCGAGATGAAGTATTGCAGCACATTCAGCCCTTCGCGGAAGTTCGCCGTAATTGGCGTTTCGATGATCGAGCCATCGGGCTTCGCCATCAGGCCGCGCATACCTGCCAACTGGCGAATTTGCGCCGCGGAACCGCGCGCGCCGGAATCGGCCATCATATAAATGGAATTGAACGATTCTTGATTGACCGTCTTGCCCTTGCGATCGACCACCGGCTCCGAACCTAGTTGCTCCATCATCGCTTTGGCAACATGATCACCGGCACGACTCCAAATATCGACCACTTTGTTGTAGCGCTCGCCTTGCGTTACCAGACCCGAGGTGTATTGGGATTCGATCTCCTTAACCTCTTTCTCGGCGCTGGAAATAATCACTTCTTTTTGATCTGGCACTAGCATATCGTCTACGGCAATCGAGATCCCCGCACGAGTCGCGAGGCTAAAACCGGTCTGCATCAACTTATCGGCAAAAATGACCGTTTCGCGCAGGCCGCAACGATGGAAGCTAGCGTTGATGAGGCGAGAAATTTCTTTCTTCTTAAGTGCCTTGTTGATCAGCGGAAATGGCAAGCCATCGGGCAACACTTCAGACAATAACGCGCGTCCTACGGTCGTCTCGTAACGCGTTACCTTCTCGCTACGCTCACCTTCCTCGTTGATCTCTACTTCTTTGATCCGAACCAGCACGCGAGCGTGTAATTGAACCTTGCGGGACTCATAGGCACGCGATACTTCGGAAACATTACTGAAAATCGTCCCTTCGCCAACCGCGTTAATACGATCGCGCGTGATGTAGTAAAGGCCTAAGACGATGTCTTGTGACGGCACGATAATCGGATCGCCGTTCGCCGGCGACAGAATATTGTTGGAGGCAAGCATCAATGTGCGCGCTTCCATTTGCGCTTCGAGCGAGAGCGGTACATGAACGGCCATTTGATCACCGTCAAAGTCCGCATTAAACGCGGCACAAACGAGTGGATGCAACTGGATAGCTTTACCTTCAATCAATACCGGCTCGAACGCCTGAATGCCCAAGCGATGCAAAGTTGGCGCGCGGTTCAACAAAACCGGATGCTCGCGGATCACTTCTTCGAGGATATCCCAGACAACCGGCTCTTCTGCCTCGACCATGCGCTTTGCGGCTTTGATGGTTGTTGCCAGTCCCATCACTTCGAGGCGATTGAAAATGTATGGCTTGAACAGCTCGAGCGCCATCTTTTTTGGTAATCCGCATTGGTGCAATTTCAGTTGCGGCCCGACCACGATAACCGAACGTCCCGAGTAGTCAACGCGCTTACCCAACAAGTTCTGACGGAAACGACCGCTTTTGCCTTTGATCATATCGGCAAGCGATTTGAGTGGGCGCTTATTGGCGCCGGTCATGGCCTTTCCGCGACGACCATTGTCGAGCAATGAATCGACGGATTCCTGCAACATGCGTTTCTCGTTGCGAACGATAATCTCGGGCGCCTTAAGTTCAAGCAGACGACGCAAACGATTATTGCGGTTGATGACTCGACGATAAAGATCGTTCAAGTCACTGGTGGCAAACCGGCCGCCATCAAGCGGAACCAGGGGACGCAACTCTGGCGGAAGCACGGGTAACACTTCCATGATCATCCAATCGGGTTTGACTCCCGAGCGCGAAAATGCTTCAAGGACTTTAAGGCGCTTGGCGATTTTTTTGATTTTGGTGTCTGAACCGGTGGCTGCCAAATCCGTGCGCAGGCGTTCCATTTCGCGATTAAGATCAAGTTTGCGCAGCAGATCCCGCACGCCTTCGGCCCCCATAGCGGCTGAGAAATCATCGCCATATTCTTCGAGCTTGGCAAGATAGTCATCTTCGGTGAGAAGTTGACCGCGCAGAAGCGGTGTCATTCCGCCATCGGTTACTACGTATGCTTCAAAATAAAGCACCCGTTCGATATCGCGCAAAGTCATATCGAGCACCATACCCAAACGCGATGGCAGCGATTTCAGGAACCAAATATGCGCAACCGGACTCGCAAGTTCGATGTGGCCCATCCGTTCGCGACGCACTTTTGACAGCGTCACCTCAACGTTACATTTCTCACAGATCACGCCACGGTGTTTCAGGCGTTTGTACTTTCCACACAAGCATTCGTAGTCTTTGATCGGGCCAAATATCTTCGCGCAGAACAAGCCATCGCGCTCAGGTTTAAACGTGCGATAATTGATGGTTTCAGGCTTCTTTACCTCGCCGTAGGACCAGGAACGGATTTTCTCCGGCGAGGCGAGGCCGATACGAATTGCATCGAACTCTTCTTCTTGGGTCACCTGCTTAAATAGGTCTAATAGTGCTTTCATCGTTCACTCCTGTTGGGCGTGAGTTACAGCAAATCAATAAATTTCGTGTCAAACCGTCTGGTCGTCTCTCGTCAGAAACGATCGAGATCGATGTCGATGGCGAGCGATCGAATTTCCTTCACCAGCACGTTGAAGGACTCGGGCATACCGGCATCGATTTTGTGTTCGCCTTTGACGATGTTTTCGTAAACTTTTGTTCTCCCATTCACATCGTCGGACTTCACCGTTAGCATCTCCTGCAGCGTATAGGCGGCGCCATACGCTTCCAGCGCCCACACCTCCATCTCGCCGAAGCGCTGGCCACCAAACTGCGCTTTGCCGCCTAGCGGTTGCTGTGTGACCAGACTGTATGGCCCAGTAGAACGAGCATGCATCTTGTCGTCGACCAGGTGATGCAATTTCAGAATGTGCATATAACCAACCGTGACGGTTCGATCGAATGCTTCGCCGGTCCGGCCATCAATCAATTGAATCTGACCGGAACGGGGCAACCCGGCGAGCTCGAGCATGTCTTTGATCTCTGCTTCGGTTGCGCCATCGAAAACCGGCGTGGCAAACGGCACACCTTTTTGAAGGTTATGCGCCAACTCCAAGATTTCCTGATCGGTAAAGGATTCCAACTCCTCCTTCTTGCCGGTTGAGTTGTATATCTTGTCCAGGAACTTGCGAATCTTGGCGATATTTTCTTGCGCCTTGAGCATTTCGCCAATCTTGATCCCTAATCCTTTTGCGGCCCAGCCGAGATGGGTTTCCAGAATTTGTCCGACATTCATCCGCGAGGGCACACCGAGGGGATTTAACACAACGTCCATCGGGGTCCCATCAGCCATAAACGGCATATCTTCCACCGGGACAATCTTCGAGATCACACCCTTGTTGCCGTGGCGACCGGCCATCTTGTCGCCTGGCTGCAAGCGACGTTTCACCGCCACATAGACCTTGACCATCTTTTGCACGCCCGGCGGTAACTCGTCACCTTGAGTTAACTTCTTTTTCTTCTCATCGAAGAGTTTTTCAAATTCGGCGCGCTTTTGCGTCAAACTGTCTTTGATTGCCTCCAGTTGTAACGCGACTTCGTCGTTCGCGACCCGCACGTCGAACCATTCCGAGCGGCTGATCTCGTCCAGATAGGCCTTGGTGATCTTGGCGCCTTTTGCGAGCTTTTTCGGTCCGCCTTTAGCAATCTTATTCAATAAGAGGCGCTCGATACGTTCGGCCGCGTCGTTCTCGACGATACGCATCTGATCAGCGAGATCGGTCTTGAAATGCTTTAGTTCTTCGTCGATGATCTGCTGCGCGCGCTTGTCACGCTCAATTCCTTCGCGCGTGAACACCTGCACGTCGATGACAGTGCCGGACATTCCGGAAGGCACACGCAGACTGGTGTCCTTCACGTCCGAAGCTTTTTCACCGAAAATCGCGCGGAGCAACTTCTCTTCCGGCGTCAACTGGGTTTCGCCCTTTGGCGTAACTTTGCCTACCAAGACATCGCCCGCCTCCACTTCGGCGCCGATATAGATAATTCCTGAATCGTCTAGGCGACCAAGCATGCGCTCGGAAAGATTCGAAATGTCGCGGGTGATTTCTTCCGGACCGAGTTTAGTATCTCGCGCTACAATGGACAGTTCTTCTATATGAATCGAGGTGTAACGATCTTCTGCAACGATGCGCTCGGAAATTAAAATCGAATCTTCGAAGTTGAAACCGTTCCACGGCATAAACGCCACCAACAGATTTTGCCCCAGCGCTAATTCACCTATGTCAGTCGATGCGCCGTCCGCAATCACGTCATTGCGGCTGATTAAATCTCCACCCTTTACGACTGGCCGCTGATTGATGTTGGTGTTTTGATTGGAACGCGTATATTTGGTAAGGTTGTAGATGTCCACACCGACTTCGCCCGCCTGCGTTTCGTCGTCGTTGACGCGCACAACAATGCGCGAAGCATCAACGTAGTCCACCACGCCGCCGCGACGCGCACGAACAACCGTTCCCGAGTCAATCGCGACAGTACGCTCAATCCCGGTGCCAACTAGCGACTTCTCGGCACGCAGGCAAGGAACCGCCTGTCGTTGCATGTTGGAACCCATCAATGCGCGGTTTGCGTCATCGTGCTCTAGGAACGGAATAAGTGAAGCGGCTACGGAAACGATCTGTGCGGGCGCGACGTCGATATGAGTGATGCGATCGGGCGGCATCAACGTAAATTCATTCTTATGGCGACAAGACACGAATTCGTCGACAAATGCACCGCTCTTGTCGAGTTGCGCATTCGCCTGAGCGATCACGTGGTTGCTTTCTTCGATCGCGGACAAAAACTCGATTTCCTTCGATACCTTGCCGTTCTTGATTTTGCGATACGGCGTTTCCAGAAAACCAAATTCATTGGTGCGTGCATACAATGCAAGCGAATTAATCAAACCAATGTTTGGGCCTTCCGGCGTCTCGATTGGGCACACGCGACCATAGTGGGTCGGATGCACGTCGCGAACTTCAAAACCGGCGCGCTCGCGCGTTAATCCGCCTGGACCCAACGCCGACACGCGGCGTTTATGAGTAATTTCCGACAGCGGATTGGTTTGATCCATAAACTGCGACAATTGGCTCGAACCGAAAAATTCCTTGATCGCGGCCGAAATCGGTTTTGCGTTGATCAAGTCATGGGGCATTAAGTTATCGGATTCCGCTTGCGACAAGCGCTCCTTAACAGCACGCTCGACGCGCACCAAACCGGCACGGAATTGGTTCTCCGCCAATTCGCCGACGGAACGCACGCGGCGATTCCCCAAATGATCGATATCGTCGACTTCACCACGGCCATTGCGCAACTCAACCAGTATCTTGATGACGGCGATGATATCGGCGTTCGACAACGTGCTGGCGCCGGTCAACTCCTGACGGCCAACTCGGCGATTGAATTTCATGCGGCCCACAGCCGATAGATCATAACGATCTTCGCTAAAGAATAATCCACCAAATAGCGCTTTCACGGCTTCTTCCGTCGGCGGCTCGCCGGGTCGCATCATGCGATAGATCACCACGCGCGCGGCGGTTTGATCAGCGCAATCATCGATACGCAAGGTCTGCGAAATGTAAGGTCCCTGATCCAAATCGTTGGTATATATCGTTTTGAATTCGGTGACGCCGGCCTGAATCGCTTTTTGAATATTGGTCTCCGTGATCTCGTCGTTCGCGGCCAACAGAATTTCGCCGGTTTCCTTATCAATGACGTTATGGGCCACAACGCGGCCGAGAACAAAATCCTCCATGACTTCCAATTTCTTGAGCCCCGCTTGCTCCATTTCGCGAATGTGCTTAACGGTAATGCGCTTGTCTTTTTGGACGATTAGCTTGCCCGCTTTGGTAGAAATATCGAACTTAGCGATCTCGCCGCGCATACGCTCTGGCACGACCTCGAATTCGATTCCTTTCTTGGTGAAGTGGAACGTATCAGTCATGAAAAACTCGGCAAGAATTTGTTCCGGTGTGTAGCCCAATGCCTTCAGCAACACCGTGACCGGCATTTTGCGGCGACGATCAACGCGGAAGTAGAGATAATCTTTCGGATCAAATTCGAAATCCAGCCAAGAACCACGATACGGAATCACGCGCGCCGAGAACAGCAACTTTCCTGAGGAATGCGTTTTGCCTCTATCATGTTCGAAAAATACACCGGGGCTACGATGCAGCTGCGATACGATGACGCGCTCTGTGCCATTGATGATGAACGAGCCTGTCGAGGTCATCAAGGGGATCTCGCCCATGTACACTTCTTGCTCTTTGACTTCCTTGATCGTTGGCTTGGACGCTTCTTTGTCCATGATGGTTAGGCGCACTTTGGCGCGTAACGGCGAGGCATAAGTCAATCCGCGCTGCTGGCATTCGAGCATATCGAATGGTGGCGTGCCAAGGACATAATTCACGTATTCCAACCGGGCATTGCCGCTATGGCTGGCGATCGGGAATACGGACGTGAATGCGGATTGCAACCCCTGGTTGGCGCGGTCTAAAGCAGGAATCCCAGCTTGGAGAAATTCGGTAAATGAATCGAGCTGGGTAGCGAGAAGAAATGGCACGTCAAGCACGCTGGCGCGCTTGGCGAAGCTTTTGCGTATGCGTTTTTTCTCGGTAAATGAATAGCTCATGAAGGCTCCGTTTTAAGAATTAACCAACTCAGAAGCGAGACCGGAGGTCTTGCCCGATGCGGGGTGCGAATCTAAGGAAACAAATTGAAGCGAACTAAATCTAACTTGCAATATAGCCTCTACCAATTGACGACCAATCCCACGGCACTACTTCAATACTAAAAACACCAACAGGCTGGCGCCACAGGCGCCAGCCTGCCGATAATACTTACTGTCGATTACTTAACTTCGGCAGTTGCGCCGCCTTCGATCAACTGCTTGGCGATTGCGTCAGCGTCAGCCTTGGAAACACCTTCCTTAACGGCCTTCGGCGCACCGTCTACGAGGTCTTTCGCTTCCTTAAGTCCCAGGCCGGTGATCTGGCGAACGATTTTAATGGTATTTACTTTATTGTCGCCGGCGCCGGTCAACATCACGGTGAACTCGGTTTTCTCTTCAACGACGGCTGCCGCTGCCCCAGAAGGAGCGGCGACAGCAACTGCGGTCGCCGCGGCGGATACGCCGAATTTTTCTTCCATCATCTTAATGAGTTCAGAAACTTCCAGCACAGACTTGGCGGCGATTGCGTCAAGGATTTCAACATTTGATAATGACATTACAAACTCCTGAATAAGTTAAACGATATTCGAAAATGTTAAGCGGATTGCTTTTGGTCACGCACTGACGCAAGAGCGCGCACAAATTTGGCCGGCACTTCGTTCAGTGTCTGAACAAACTTAGCGATCGGCGCTAGCATCGTGCCCATCAACGTCGCGATGAGTTGTTCGCGGCTCGGCATATTGGCAAGATTCGCAATGTCTTTTGAAGACATTACGTAATTGGCCATTGCCCCGCCTTTCACGACGAACTTATCGTTCGTTTTAGCGAAATCACTCAGCACTTTGGCGACCGCCACCGGATCTTCCGAAATACCATAGGCCAGCGGTCCGACCATTTGATCGGACAAACCGGCGAATGGCGTTTCGGCGACGGCGCGTCTAGCCAGCGTGTTTTTCAACACGCGCAGGTAGACGTTGGACGCCCGTGCTTTGGCGCGAAGCTGCGTCATATGGCCGACAGTGATGCCGCGATATTCCGCAAGCACGATAGCCTGCGCGGACTTCACCTTGGTGGCGATTTCAGCGACTACCGCTTGCTTCTGTTCCAAACTAAGACTCAAGGTCCTTCTCCTTCAAAAATTAAGGAATCGAGCTCGCGCTCAACTTCCCTTCGAATAGCGACCTTGCATTCAGGAGACCTCATTAAAACTGCGTAACAGTTGCAATTCGATACCTTGTTTGCATTGGGTGCGCCATCTGCGTTGGTTTCAAACCCCGATTCGAAAAACTACAATTTCGCCTTCCGCTCGGTGAATTCGACGATTAAGTCTCTGACAGCGAGACACCAACGGTCTTGGATAACCCGCCGATCGGCCCGTACTGCGGCAAATCGGCAGCCCAAACTTCTTACGCCTGAGTTGACGACAGGCTTGCGTGATCGACTCGAATGCCCGCACCCATGGTGCTCGACAGCGAGACTTTGCGTAGATAGATTCCCTTGGACGTTGCCGGCTTCGATTTGTTCACCGCAGAGATCAACGCCGAGAGATTTTCCTGCAACGCATCGACCGGAAACGAAGCGCGGCCGATCGTGCACTGGACAATACCGGCTTTGTCAGCGCGATACTGAACTTGGCCTGCTTTAGCATTTTTCACAGCGTCCGCAACGTTGGGCGTGACGGTGCCAACCTTAGGATTCGGCATTAAACCGCGCGGACCGAGTATCTGACCCAACGGACCCACCACACGCATGGCATCAGGTGTCGCGATCACAACGTCAAAATCCATGAAGCCACCTTTGATCCTTTCAGCAAGATCATCGAAACCAACGATATCAGCACCCGCATCCTGCGCCGCTTTGACATTCGCGCCTTGCGTAAACACGGCCACACGCATGGTCTTACCGGTACCACGCGGCAAGACTACCGAGCCGCGTACGGACTGGTCCGATTTTTTTGCATCGATGCCCAAATTAATGGCCACGTCAATAGACTCGTCGAACTTAGCGGTAGCCGTTCTTTTTGCCAACTCAATGGCGTCATTGATCGCATAAGCCTTGTTGCGATCGACAGTCTTTTCCAAAGCCTGCAAACGTTTCGAAAGCTTACTCATTTCACACCCTCCACTTCAATACCCATGCTGCGTGCGCTACCAGCGATCGTCCGGACTGCTGCGTCCAAATCGGCTGCAGTCAAATCGGGCATTTTGGTTTTGGCGATCTGTTCAGCCTGGTCGCGCGTGATCTTGCCGACTTTATCGGTGTGCGGTTTGGGGCTGCCCTTATCGATCTTCGCCGCTTTCTTGATGAGAATGGTCGCCGGCGGCGTCTTCATCACGAAAGTGAAACTCTTGTCCGCGTAAGCGGTAATCACCACGGGAATTGGCAGGCCGACTTCCATGCCTTGCGTTTGGGCATTGAACGCCTTGCAAAATTCCATGATATTAAGGCCGCGCTGACCCAGCGCGGGACCGATAGGCGGACTCGGGTTCGCCTTACCGGCCGGGACTTGAAGCTTAACGTACCCGACGACTTTCTTTGCCATTTTATCTAACTCCTATTAAGTGGGTGATCGCGAGACTGGCCGTCTCTCCCCTGAATGTCCGTGAATACAGATGAGAAACCGCTAACAGACTCACTGCCATTCACACCCAAAACTACCTAACTACGATTTCTCGACCTGCCCAAAATCCAATTCCACCGGCGTTGACCGGCCAAAAATCATTACCGAAACGCGCAGCTTGCTCTTGTCGTAATTCACTTCTTCCACATTGCCGTGGAAATCTGTGAACGGGCCCTCGGTCACACGAACCGCCTCGCCGACTTCGAACAACACTTTGGGTTTCGGCTTTTCCACCCCCTCCTGAACCTGCTGGAGGATGTTTTGAACTTCTTTTTCGCTGATCGGCGTCGGTTTTGTCGACGTTCCACCGACAAAACCCGTTACCTTCGGCGTACTCTTGACCAAATGCCAGCTCTCATCGGTCATGTCCATTTGCACGAGGATGTAGCCAGGGAAAAATTTCCGTTCGGAAATGCTTTTCTGCCCCATCTTCATTTCGACCACTTCTTCGACCGGCACTAAAATCTCACCGAACTGATCCTGCATTCCCGAGCGTCTAATCCGCTCCAACAGGTTTTTCTGCACGCTCTTTTCGAAACCGGAATAGGCATGAACAACGTACCAACGCATCGTCATCATCTAGCTCCGGCCTACGAACATCTTCGATAGCTCCCAAAGGATCCAATCGACGGCCCAGAGGAACAGCGCCATCACAAAGACCAAGCCAAACACCACCATGGTTGTTTGGATCGTTTCTTTGCGCGACGGCCAGACGACCTTTTTCGCTTCGGTCCAGGACTCTTGCGCAAAGCCGACGAACTGCTTGCCGGGTTCGGATAGCCACGCCACCGTCAGGCCTAACAAGATACCCAGGATCACGGAACCAACGCGCAATACCCCCGATTGTCCCGCTAGGTAGTAATAACCGGCCAAGCCGGCTATCACCGATAATATTGCTGCCGCTAGTTTTAATTTATCGTTCATACATTCCGATTAACGAAGTTGCGATTGCTTTGTCTGGCAGGCCAGGAGGGTCTCGAACCCCCAACCTACGGTTTTGGAGACCGTCGCTCTGCCAATTGAGCTACTGGCCTTCTAAAGCACCAA
>JANNFT010000368.1:0-25322 GCA_031380185.1 Pseudomonadota bacterium | reverse complement strand
AGTGGCATGTCGGTGATGGAGATGAGCCATCGCGGTGCGGAGTACCTGTCGATTCAAGCGGAAGCCGAAAAAGACTTGCGCGAATTGCTGGCGATTCCCGGCAAATACAAAGTATTGTTTCTGCAGGGCGGCGCAACGATGCAATTTGCCGCGATTCCGATGAACCTATTGCGCGGCAAAACGTCAGCGGATTACGTCAATACCGGCGAATGGGCCAAGAAAGCCATCAACGAAGCGAAACTTTATTGCAAAGTGAATATCGCTGCGTCTAGCGAAGATAAGAATTTCACGTACGCGCCGCGACAATCGGCAATGCAACTTTCCAAAGATGCGGCCTATGTTCACGTTTGCACCAATGAAACGATCGGCGGCGTCGAGTTCAATTGGATCCCCGAAACCGGCGCTGTGCCGCTGGTAGCAGACATGTCATCGCATATTTTGTCGCGGCCAGTTGACATCAGTGGCTATGGGTTGATCTATGCGGGGGCACAGAAAAATATCGGTCCGGCCGGTTTGGCGATCGTTATCGTTCGAGAAGACCTGCTCGGTCAAACCTTGCCCGGCACGCCGGCGATGCTGGACTATAAGGTTCAAGCGGACAACGAGTCCATGTTAAACACGCCGCCGACCTATGGCGTCTACATCGCGGGCCTGACGTTTCAGTGGCTCAAGCGTGGCGGCGGCTTAGCCGCTATGGAAAAACAAAATATCGCCAAGGCTAAATTGATTTACGATACAGTCGACGCTGGCGATTTCTACCGTTCGCCGGTCGCGAAATCCGATCGTTCGCGCATGAACATTCCCTTCACATTACGCGACCAGAAATTGGACGATGCGTTTTTGCAGCAAGCCAAGCAAAACGGATTGATTCAATTGAAAGGGCACCGTTCCGTCGGCGGTATGCGTGCGTCGGTCTACAATGCAATGCCCATGGCCGGGGTGACCACCTTGGTTGAGTTCATGCGGGACTTTGCCGCGAAACATGGCTGATTTTTGTCGTGATTGCCGGTAGCATGACGGGCTTTTTTCACTTTATATTCGTGGAAGTACATGTCTCGATTCAGCATCCAAACACTTAACAATATTTCCAATGTCGGCTTAAAACGGCTGCCCGAAAAGCGCTACACGGTAACAAGCGATGCCGTTGCGCCAGATGCGATTCTTGTTCGATCGCAAAAGATGCACGAGTTGCCGATACCGCAGAGCGTACGCGCTATTGGGCGCGCCGGCGCCGGCACCGACAATATCCCCGTCGCAAAACTATCGCCGCGTGGCGTGCCGGTATTCAACGCGCCCGGCGCCAATGCCAACGCGGTGAACGAGCTGGTGCTCACCGCATTATTACTGGCGAGCCGCAATCTAATTCCCGCGCTGAAATTTGTCAGCGAAATGCCTGAGAGCGACGACAAGACACTTCACGCATTGATGGAAGAAAAGAAAAAACACTTCGCCGGCAACGAACTCCCGAACCATACATTAGGCATTATCGGCCTCGGTTCGATCGGTTCGCTGGTTGCCGAAACCGCTATCAAACTCGGTATGAAAATCATTGGTTATGATCCCGAGATCACGGTCGACGGCGCTTGGCGATTGCCGTCGCAGATCAAAAAAGCGGATAGCGTCGAAGAGGTCGTCAAATCCGCCGATTTCATCAGCCTGCATATTCCACTGCTCGATAAAACCCGACACATCATCAATGCGGAACGCATTAACCTAATGCGCAATCACGCAGTATTGCTTAATTTTGCGCGCGATGGTCTGATTGATGACGATGCGCTGCTCGCCGCATTGCAGTCGAAGAAGATCAAATATTATCTTTCCGATTTTCCGTCAACGAAGTTACGTGGCCACGCGCAAGTGATCGCGTTTCCTCACCTCGGCGCCTCGACGGCGGAAGCGGAGGAAAACTGCGCAGTGATGGTGGTCGATCAAATCAAGGCCTTTCTTGAACACGGCAACATCCGCAATTCGGTGAACTTTCCGAACGCGCAAATGATGCGCGAATCGCCGTTTCGCTTAGGGATCGCGCATGCGAACGTGCCAAACATGCTGGCCAAGATCTCCAGCGGCCTGGGCGAGTCTAACTTGAATATTCATAATATGCTGAACAAGTCGAAGGGCGAAGTAGCGTATACATTGGTAGACGTTGACAGTGCGATTTCAACCGATGTGATTGAAAAGATTTCCGGTATCAAGGGCATCCTCTCGGTGCGTGCCATTCCGTTGGAACCGGTTTAGCCCATGAGCGCAGAGCTCGATAAGTTGCGCGCAAGCATCGATGACATCGATGCGCATTTGCTACAGCTTCTCAATCATCGGGCGGAAGTGGCGCAGCAAATTGGACACCTTAAATCCGGCATTGCTTATAAGCCCGAGCGCGAAGCGGACGTGTTGCGCCGCGTGATGCAGGTTAACCCAGGACCGCTACCCGACGATACGACGGCCTATCTGTTTCGGGAAATCATGTCGGCGTGCCTGGCACTGGAAAAACCCATTCAAGTGGCTCATCTTGGGCCATCAGGAACCTTCTCCGAAGCCGCCGCGCGGAAGCATTTTGGTCATGCGGCACAAGTCGTGCCTTGCCCTTCCATTGATGATGTGGTTCGTAGCGCGGAGTCGGGGAGCGTCGGATTCGCCGTTGTACCCGTGGAAAATTCCACCGAAGGCGCGATCGGTAAAACGTTGGATCTCATGTTGCAGACTCCCCTTCACGTCTGCGGCGAGGTGATGTTGCGTATCCATCATCAACTTTTAGCGCGCTCGGCCGCCGTTGATCTGCTGAGTATAAAGCGTGTGTATTCCCATCCGCAATCCTTGGCGCAATGCCATCAGTGGCTAGCCGCGAATCTGCCCCATGCCGAACGCGTTCCGGCTTCTAGCAATGCCGAGGCGGCGCGTTTAGCGCAACTCGAGCCCAACACTGCAGCCATCGCCGGCGAGGCTGCCGCGGGGCGCTACGGTCTTGAGCGAATTGCGCAGAATATCGAGGATGAGCCTTCAAATACAACGCGCTTTCTCGTTCTCGGAGATTTAGAAACCCGCGCTACCGGGAAAGATAAAACTTCGCTTGCGATGTCGGTAAAGAACCAGCCGGGTGCGATCCACCAACTGCTCGCTCCTCTGGCAACCCATGGTGTTTCCATGACTAAGCTGGAATCGCGACCCTCGCGCATGGCCAATTGGGAGTATTACTTTTTTGTCGATATCGAAGGCCACCGCAATGACCCGCACGTGGCTCAGGCGCTGCGTGAAATTGAAGCGCGCGCATTGCATTTGAAGATTTTGGGTTCTTATCCCGTGGCGGCGTTCTAGGCATGAATTCATGATCGTCGCGCCGGCCCACATTCAAGCGATTGCGGCTTATCAGCCCGGCAAGCCGGCCTCCGAGTTGGCGCGCGAACTCAATCTCGACGAGGCGAGGATTATCAAGCTGGCCTCGAACGAAAATCCGCTTGGCGCAAGCCCTGCTGCAATTGCCGCGATGCAGAAGCTGCTGAGCGGTGTTGCTCTATATCCAGATGGCAGCGGCTACGAATTCAAGTCGGCGTTGATGAGAAAGTATGGTGTCGCGCGCGAACAAATTGTTCTCGGCAATGGTTCAAACGACGTGTTGGAATTAGCCGGTCGGGCATTTTTGACAGCGCAAGATTCCGCGGTGTTCTCGCAATATGCATTCGCGGTTTATCCGCTTACGGTTCAGGCGATCGGCGCCAAGGCGATCGAAACGCCTGCGCTGAATTTTGCGCACGATTTAGCGGCGATGGCGCGTGCGGTGCGAAATGACACAAAAATCCTATTCGTCGCCAATCCGAATAATCCGACTGGGACATTCGCATCCGCTGATGCGCTTAGTGCGTTTATCAAATCGATTCCGTCACACGTTGTGATCGTGCTCGACGAAGCCTATTCAGAATATCTTCCGGTTGCGCAGAAGTTCGATAGCACAATTTGGCTTAAGCAATTTCCCAATTTGGTCATTACCAGGACGCTGTCGAAGGCGTACGGTCTTGCCGGCCTTCGCGTTGGATTTGCCTTCGGCCACCCCGATGTGGTTGATCTAATGAATCGCGTGCGTCAGCCGTTTAACGTCAACAGCCTTGCCCTCGCCGCCGGCGCCGCGGCGCTCGACGATGAGACATTCTTGGCGAAAAGCGCAGAGTTAAATCGCCAGGGTTTATTGCAGCTTGCAGCGGGTTTTGAGCGGCTTGGACTTAACTATATTCCTTCCTACGGGAATTTCATTTGTGTCGACGTCGGCGATGGCGCCGCTATGTTCCAATTTTTATTGCGCCAGGGCGTCATAGTTCGCCCCGTTGCCGGCTATGGCTTACCGCGGCATCTACGTATCACAGTTGGACTGGCCGATCAAAACGAGCGTTGTCTCGAAGCCCTGGCTGCGGGGCTAAATCAGTTGCCGGCGAAGCGCTAGTTCGTCGTCGAGTCTCTCGTTCTCAGTCGCATGATTTCCATCAATAAGCTGGTCGTGTTTGGAGTCGGGTTAATTGGCGGCTCGTTCGCGCTGGCGTTACGTCAAGCGCACGCGGTGACACACGTAGTCGGTGTCGGACGCAGCGGAAAAAATCTTGATGACGCCCTGCGCTTGGGAGTTATCGATGAGGCAAGCACCGATGCGACTGCCGCCGTGCAGGACGCAGATTTTATTTTTTTGGCAACGCCGGTCGGTCAAATGGAAACATTGCTGACGCGAATCGCGCCGCACCTTTCGCAAAACGTTGTCATCAGCGACGCTGGCAGCACCAAGCAAGATGTTGTCGCCTACGCGCGCAATGCACTAGGCGAACGATTTCCGCGATTTGTTGCGGGCCATCCGATTGCAGGCACGGAAAAAAGTGGCGCGGTTGCGGCCGATGCATCGCTCTACCAACAACGCAAAGTCATTCTAACGCCGGAATCAGAAACCGATCCGGCTGCGATCAAGGCAGTGAGCGGCGCGTGGCGTATGTGCTTTGCAGAAGTCCATCTGATGCGACCCTCCGAGCATGATGCCCTGTGTGCCGCCATCAGCCAACTTCCCCACTTGTTGGCTTTCGCGCTGGTGGATTGGATTGCCAATAAACCCAACCACGACGCGCTGTTTAAATTTGCCGCGGGCGGCTTTCGCGATTTCACTCGCATTGCCTCGAGCTCGCCCGAAATGTGGCGCGACATTTGTTTGGCCAATCGCTCTGCGTTATTGACCGAGCTTGCCGATTATCGTAACGAACTTGCGCTATTGCAAGATTACCTGGAACGCGCCGATTCCGCGCAGCTCGAATCGCTGTTCAGCCGAGCACGCGCGACACGCGATGATTGGTTGGCGCGCACGCAATCTCCATCGGGAATCGAATGACGTTGGCGTATCTGGACCTGGCGCCGGTTCGCTACGCACGCGGAAGCGTGCGATTACCGGGATCGAAAAGCATTTCCAATCGCACCTTGCTGCTCGCCGCGATGGCGCAAGGCGAGACGATCATTCACGATTTGCTGATTTCCGACGATGTCGAGCGCATGCTCGATGCGCTGAAATTGCTTGGCGTGTCGTGGCGTCAAGCCAACGAAACCTATTGCGTCAGCGGGGTAAACGGTGCGTTTCCGAATAAACACGCGGATCTTTTTCTCGGCAATGCCGGGACGGCATTTCGCCCGTTAACCGCGGCGTTAGCGCTGTGCAGCGGGCGTTATCGCTTGAGCGGCGTAACGCGCATGCACGAGCGGCCAATCGGCGCTCTGGTCGACGCGTTGCGTCAGGCCGGCGGCGTTATTCACTACCTGCAAAATGAGGGTTTCCCGCCGCTAGAAATTTTTCCATCCGTCGCCGCAGGGAATTCCATCGTACAAGTTCGTGGCGACGTGTCGAGCCAATTCCTAACGGGTTTGCTGATGGCGTTTCCGCTTACGGGACGTCGAATGACGATCGAAGTCATCGGCGAGCTGATTTCCAAGCCTTACGTTGAAATTACATTGAATTTGATGGCGCGTTTCGGTGTAGCGGTTGTGCGCGATGGCTGGCGAAGTTTTACGCTTGCCGAGAAATCGCAATACCGAAGCCCAGGTGAAATTTACGTCGAAGGCGATGCTTCTTCTGCGTCGTATTTTCTGGCTGCCGGCGCAATTGCCGGCGGTCCGGTGCGGGTCGAAGGTGTAGGGCGTTCTAGTATTCAAGGCGATGTTCGTTTTGCCGAAGCCCTTCAGCAACTCGGCGCGCGCGTAACGCTGGCGGAGAATTGGATTGAAGTCGCCGCGCCCGAACGCGGCAAATTACGCGCGTTTGATCTGGATTTGAATCATATTCCCGATGCCGCCATGACCCTAGCGGTCGCTGCGCTGTTCACCGACGGTGCATGCCGCTTGCGCAATATTGCAAGCTGGCGCGTGAAGGAGACCGATCGGATTTTCGCAATGGCGACCGAACTGCGCAAGCTCGGCGCCGACGTCGAAGAAGGCGCGGATTACTTGCGCATTTTACCGCCGCCAAACCTTAAATCCGATGTACGGATCGATACCTACGATGATCACCGTATCGCTATGTGCTTTTCATTAGTCAGTCTTGCCGGCGTGCCGATTCGGATCAACGACCCAAATTGCGTTGCGAAAACCTTTCCCGACTATTTCCAATGCTTTACGGCGATCGTTCACCCATGACGTCGATCCCGGTTGTTGCAATCGACGGTCCAGCGGCATCGGGCAAGGGCGCCGTCGCCCAAGCCGTTGCCGAGCGGCTGGGGTTCAATTACTTGGATAGCGGCGCGATTTATCGCGCCGCGGCGCTTGCCGTCAGCATCGAGGGCTACGATATCGATAGCCCTGATTTGTCGGAAAGCGATGTCGCAAGAATCGCATCGAACATGCGCTTGAGATTTCGGTCAGGCGATGTCTGGATTTCAAATCTAAATGTTACCGATTCGATCCGCAGCGAGGAATGCAGTAAGAACGCGTCAAAAATTGCGGTTTTGCCGAGGCTCCGACATGCCCTGTTGGAGCTGCAACACAGCTTTCGCCGCGCGCCGGGTTTGGTCGCGGAAGGGCGGGATATGGGCACGGTCGTCTTTCCTGACGCCGAATTGAAAATCTTTCTCACGGCGAGCGCCCAAGTCAGGGCGGAGCGTCGTCATAAGCAGTTGATGGAAAAAGGAATAAATGCTACTATAACCGACTTGTTGTACGAAATTGACGCGCGCGATGCCCGTGATTTGGGACGAATGGTAGCGCCACTTCGCGCCAGCGAGGACACGATTACGATCGACACGTCGGCGCTGGATTTGGCGCAAGCGATTGAAGCCGTGTTGAAATTGTACAAACCAAACGCTTCTAAAAAAGAGTAATACCCGGTGTCCCTCGATGTAGACGGACGATGACTAATTTGACCTGACTTCTTCAAAGTACGATTTTGGGCCTTTTGATTAACCTAACCTCATGACAACTGCTTCCTTAGCAATACCCCCCACAGAGAATTTCGCCGCACTTTTTGAGGAGAGCCACGCTCACCAGGAAATGAGTATTGGCGAGGTCATCACCGCCGAAGTCATTTCTATCGACGCCAATATGGTGATCGTGAACGCCGGACTGAAATCGGAAAGTTTGATTCCGATCGAGGAATTCAAAAACGATCGCGGTGAGGTCGAAGTTAAGCCCGGCGATTTCGTCAAAGTCGCTATCGACGCGTTCGATGATGGCTATGGCTCAACCAAGTTATCGCGCGACAAAGCCAAACGGCTCGCAGCGTGGACGGATCTGGATGAGGCGCTGGAAAAAGGCACGATCGTGCAAGGCATGGTGAACGGTAAAGTCAAGGGTGGTTTGACGGTGATGATCAACGGCATCCGCGCATTCTTACCGGGTTCGTTGGTGGATATTCGCCCGGTGAAAGATACGACGCCGTACGAGAATAAAGAGATGGAGTTTAAAGTTATTAAGCTCGATCGCAAGCGTAATAACGTGGTGGTGTCGCGCCGCGCCGTGATGGAAGCAGCGCAAGGTGTCGAGCGTCAGAGCCTACTGGAAAGTTTGCAGGAAGGTTCCGTTGTTAAAGGTATCGTTAAGAACATCACCGACTACGGTGCGTTTGTCGATCTGGGCGGTATCGATGGTCTGCTGCATATCACCGACCTCGCTTGGCGCCGAGTCAAACATCCGTCGGAAGTCTTAACAGTCGGTGACGAAGTCGAAGCCAAAGTACTCAAATTTGATCAAGAAAAGAATCGTGTCTCACTCGGCCTGAAGCAACTCGGCGAGGATCCGTGGGTGGGTCTGGGACGTCGTTATCCGCAGGGAACGCGTCTGTTCGGCAAGGTCACGAACCTCACCGACTATGGCGCCTTCGTTGAAATCGAACAAGGCATCGAAGGCTTGGTTCACGTGTCCGAAATGGATTGGACCAATAAGAATGTTCATCCTTCCAAAGTCGTTCAGCTCGGCGACGAAGTCGAAGTGATGATTTTGGAGATCGACGAGGAACGCCGTCGTATTTCCCTCGGCATGAAGCAATGTCAGGCGAATCCATGGGAAGATTTCTACGCTAATCACAAGAAGGGCGACCGCGTTGCCGGTCAGATCAAGTCGATAACTGATTTTGGCGTATTCATCGGGTTGAATGGCGGCATCGATGGTTTAGTACACCTTTCCGATCTGTCTTGGACGCATACCGGCGAAGAGGCGGTGCGCAGCTATAAGAAAGGCGATGAGGTCGAAGCTGTCGTATTGGCGATTGATGTTGAGCGCGAGCGCATTTCGCTCGGTATCAAGCAGATGAGCGGCGATCCGTTTAGCGTGTTCGTAACCAATCACGATAAGGGACATAGCGTAAAAGGTATCGTAAAAACAATCGATGCCAAGGGCGCGATGATCCAGATCGAGCCCGATGTCGAAGGTTATTTGCGTGCCTCGGAACTATCGCGCGACAAGGTCGAAGACATCCGCACGCGCCTGAAAGAAGGCGATGAAGTAGAGGCGGTTATCGTCAATATCGATCGCAAGAATCGCAGCATCAATCTTTCTGTGAAGGCAAAAGATACGGCCGAAGAAAATGCTGCGATACAGAAGTTCGCGGCCGAAAGCCCGAACAATGCAGGGACGACCAACTTAGGTGCGCTACTCAAAGCTAAGTTGGAAAACAAGGGTGGTGAACAAGAATAAGGGAATAGCAATGACCAAATCTGAGCTTATCAATTTGTTGGCAGGTCGGTTTACGCAGTTAGTCGCGAAAGATGCAGAACTAGCGGTCAAGACAGTTCTGGATGCCATGGCCATTAGTTTGGCGCAAGGCGACCGCATTGAGATTCGCGGCTTTGGCAGTTTTGGTTTGAACTATCGCCCACCTCGCACCGGACGCAATCCAAAAACCGGTGACAAGGTTCAGGTTCCCGAGAAGTATGTGCCGCACTTCAAAGCGGGCAAGGAATTGCGCGACCGCGTGGATTCACTTGACGCTATCAAGCCAATCTAAGGTCGTGTCAAAAAACCAAGCGGCGCGTGTAGAAGACGCGCCGCTTTTTTTATTGCGTCGCGAAAGCGATGCCTGGGCAATAGTTGATATACTTAGTTTGAATTTCTTCTGATAACTATCCATGGGATTCGTACTTCGGCTTATTAGGATTGCGGTCACGTTCGTGGTGTTCGCCATTTTATTGGTGTTCGCCATCGGTAATTCCGGCTTGATCAACATTCGGTTTTTGACCTATGAACGCACCGCGCCACTGGTGTTGGTGCTGTTCGTATTTTTGCTTCTCGGTGTAATTGTTGGCTTGCTGGCGCTCACGGGCCCGCTGTATCGTCAACGCCGTCAAATTCAGCAACTCAAACGCGATATTAAATTGCAAGAACAAATCAGACCAACTCCAAAACCGCAGACGGAAATCGATCCGGTCGTGATGATGCCACCCGGCTAGTCGATCGAATCAATCGGAAAGTTTTCACGCCCGCATGGAATTTCAGTCTTGGTGGCTACTAGGATTCCCGCTGTTTTTTGGCTTGGGTTGGCTCGCCGCGCGGATCGACCTAAAGTACTTACTGACCGAGTCTCGCACCCTCCCGGCATCGTATTTCAAGGGGCTGAATTTTTTATTGAATGAGCAGCCCGACAAGGCAATCGAGGCGTTTATCGAAGTCGCACGCGCGGACCAGCAAACCGTCGAGTTGCACTTTGCACTGGGTGGTTTATTTCGTCGACGCGGCGAAATTGAGCGCGCGATTCGCATGCATCAAAATTTAGTCAATCGCGTCGATCTCAGTCACGAGCAAAAAACTCAAGCACTTTACGAGCTCGCGCAAGACTTCCTCAAAGGTGGTCTACTTGATCGGGCGGAAGAAATTTTTTCCGATTTACGCAAATCCCATTATCACGAATCTGCGTTGCGCTCGTTGCTGCACATTTATGTCGTTGAGAAAGACTGGTTCAAGGCGATCGGCGTCGCACAAGAACTAGAAAAATGCTCAACGGAGAGTTACCAAAAAGAAATTGCCAACTACTACTGTGAGCTCGCTGCATTCGAGCGCGCGCACTCTCGACCGGAGCAAGCGCGGGAGTTTCTCGAGCAGGCGCTGAACGCAAATCGAAAATGTGTAAGGGCGAATCTGGTGCTGGGCGAATGGGCGGCGCGCGAGGACAATCATGCGCAAGCTGTTGAGATATGGAAGCGAATTGAAGGCCAAAATCCAGCGTACCTGTTCCTGATAGCCGACAAACTTCTGGTGAGTTATCGCGCGCTCGGAAAAACCCAGGAAGGGTTGAATTTGCTACGCGGTTTTCAAGAACGCTATCCCGCGCTTGATTTGCTGAACGCTGCGTTCCAAGCAACGCTCGAGACGGAAGGCGTAGAAACGGCCTATCGTCTAGTGCGGGATGATCTACGTCGCAATCCGAGCTTGTTAGGCCTTGATAAATTTCTCGAGGCGCAAGAGATCGAGGCGCCGCCGGATAAACGCGCCGATTTGCAGCTCATCAAAAATCTAGTGCAAAGCTATGCCAGTCGTTTAGCTATTTATCAATGTGAAACCTGCGGCTTTAAAGCGAAACAGTTTTACTGGCATTGTCCTGCGTGCGGGGGTTGGGAGACTTATCCACCGCGGCGTAACGCCGAGCTGGAAATACAACGCGGGTAAATTTAAAGATGGTGGATCCAAGAATAATCGTTGCAATAGATAAACCGGACGGCGCGTCGGCGCGTTCGCTGGCCGCGGCGCTTGATCCTGAACTGTGCCGAATCAAAATCGGTAAAGAGTCGTTCGTTGCCGCGGGTCCAAAGCTGGTCGAAAATTTTCAGAACCTTGGATTCGAAATTTTCTTAGATCTTAAGTTTCACGACATTCCAAACACCGTGGCCGAGGCCTGCAAAGCGGCTGCGAGGCTCGGCGTGTGGATGGTCAATGTCCACTCATCAGGTGGACGGGCAATGATGATCGCGGCGCGAAATGCGATCGATCAATCGAGCACCGGCGACAAACCGAAACTAATCGGTGTAACCGCACTCACCAGTTTGACCGAATTCGAACTGAATGAAATTGGCGTCGCCGGCACTCTCGACGATCAGGTGTCGCGCCTGGCGCGACTTAGTGCAGAATGTGGATTGAATGGCGTGGTTTGTTCGGCGCTCGAAGCGTTATTATTGCGGCAAGAATTTAATCCGGCTTTTTTGCTTGTGACGCCGGGCATTCGCCTGCCAAGCGCCTCGCATGACGATCAGGCTCGCGTTGTGACGCCGCAAGTTGCGCTACGTGCAGGCGCCAGCTACTTGGTCATCGGACGTCCGATCACTGCCGCAAAGGATCCGCGTGCGGCGCTGGAGGAAATTCACCTTATGATTGAAAAGGAATTAGCCCTGTGAACATTACGGTAATCGGCGCCGGTTACGTTGGACTGGTCAGCGGGACGTGCATGGCGGACGTTGGCAATGACGTGCTGTGTCTTGACGTCGACCAACGTAAGATCGATTCATTGCGCAATGGCGTTATCCCAATTTTCGAACCCGGTCTTGAAGACATGGTGCGGCGCAATGTCCAAGCCGGGAGGCTCAAGTTTACCACCGACATTGCGGCGGCCACCGCATTCGGGCATATCCAATTCATTGCCGTCGGCACACCATCCGATGAAGATGGCTCCGCCGACTTAAAATATGTTACCGCCGCTGCCCGGGCAATTGGCCGCCATATGACCGAAGCAAAGATCATCGTCGACAAGTCTACGGTTCCGGTTGGCACCGCGGATTTGGTGCGCACCGCCGTTGCCGCGGAGTTAGAGCTGCGCCGAGAAAAAATTTCCTTCAGCGTGGTGTCCAATCCGGAGTTTCTTAAAGAAGGGGCGGCGCTCGAGGATTTTATGAAGCCCGATCGTATTATCATCGGCGCCGAGGACGAGAAAGCGATCAAGGCGATGCGCACGCTCTACGCGCCGTTCCAACGCAACCACGAGCGCATTATGTTTATGGATGTGCGTTCTGCGGAGTTAACGAAGTACGCGGCGAATGCGATGCTTGCCACGCGAATTTCCTTCATGAATGAACTGGCGTTGCTGGCAGAACGCCTGGGCGCCGACATCGAACACGTGCGCCGTGGCATCGGTTCCGATCCGCGTATCGGTTACGATTTTCTGTATCCCGGATGCGGTTACGGCGGTTCCTGTTTTCCCAAAGACGTTCAGGCCTTGCAGCGCACCGGACGCGACAACGGTCAAGAGCTACACATTCTCGGCGCCGTCGAACGTGTCAACAAACTGCAAAAAGGAGTCTTGCTCGATAAAATAGCAAAGCGTTTCAAGGACGATTTAAAAGGACGCCACTTCGCATTGTGGGGCCTGGCGTTTAAGCCAAACACCGACGATATGCGTGAGGCGCCGAGCCGAGTGCTGATCGAAGGGCTGTTGCAGAAAGGCGCAACGGTGTCGGCCTATGATCCGGTCGCGATGGAAGAAGCGGAGCGCATCTACGGCAATGATTCGCGCATTCGATTCGCGGGAACGCCGACCGCCGCGCTGGCGGGCGCCGATGCGCTTGTAATCGTGACCGAGTGGAAAGTTTTTCGCAGCCCGGACTTTGGCACGATCAAAACGCAACTCAAAAATCCAGTTATTTTTGATGGCCGCAACCTATATGATCCGGCGTTTATCAAGAGTGAAGGGATTGAATATTTTCCAATTGGCCGCAAGGTTTAATGATCGTTCCCGATTTTAATTCGGCGCGAGTCTTAATCGTCGGCGACGTCATGCTCGATCGCTATTGGTTCGGTGAAGTAACGCGCATCTCGCCGGAAGCGCCGGTCCCGATAGTTCATATTCAGAACACCGAAGAGCGCCCTGGCGGCGCCGCCAACGTCGCGCGCGGCGTTGCGGCATTGGGCGCGCAAGCAACGATGCTGGCAGTCGTCGGATCTGACGACGCGGGGAGACAACTCGAGGAACTGCTGCGCAAATCCAACGTGAAGACCATTCTGCATAAAGATTCGGCGTTGCAGACAACGGTCAAATTGCGTGTGATCGGGCGGCAGCAACAACTATTGCGAATAGATTTTGAAACGCCACCCAGTCACGACATTTTGCTGTCCAAGTTCGAAGATTTCTCGGCCCTCGTTAGTATTGCCGATGTCGTTATTCTTTCCGACTATGGCAAAGGTGGATTGACGCATATCGAGCGAATGATCGCGTTGTGTAATTCCGCGGACACGCCGGTGTTGGTCGACCCCAAAGGCAGTGAGTTCGACCGCTACAAAAATGCCACGCTGCTTACTCCGAACAAATCTGAATTCAAAGCGGTGGTCGGCAGTTGGAAATCGGAAGCTGAAATGACGGCGAAGGCGCAAGCATTGCGCGCATCGCTTAATCTTAAAGCGCTGCTGGTGACGCGTTCGGAAGAAGGCATGACGCTTTATCAAGCCGGCGAAGTATTCCACATGCCGGCACAAGCACGGGAAGTGTTTGATGTCAGCGGCGCCGGCGATACGGTGATCGCTTCGCTTGCGGCGATGGTGGCGAGTGGATCAAATCTGGTCGATGCCGTTCAATTGGCCAATCGCGCCGCCGGCATTGTCGTCGGAAAGCTGGGTACGGCCGTGGTCGAGCGTCACGAATTGTCGGAGAGTCTTTAATGTATATCGTTGTAACCGGCGCCGCCGGATTCATTGGCGCAAATCTTGTCAAAGCCCTGAACGCGCGCGGCAAAACCAACATCATTGCCGTCGACAATTTAAGCCGCGCCGACAAATTCAAAAATCTTGTCGATTGCCAAATCGCCGATTATTTCGATAAGGAAGAATTCATACAGCTCATCGCCGATCATCGATTCGCGGGTGAGGTATCGGCAATCTTTCATCAAGGCGCCTGCTCGGACACGATGGAGACCGATGGGCGATACATGATGCAAAATAACTATCGCTATTCGGTGGAGCTACTCGATTTCTGTCAGGACCAATCGGCGCCATTCATATATGCATCGACTGCGGCGGTGTATGGGACCGGTCAGGTATTCAAAGAAAGCCCGGAGTTCGAAGCGCCGCTTAACGTCTATGGCTACTCCAAGTTGCTGTTCGATCAGCATGTGCGCAGCCGCGCGCGAGAGTTTCGCTCGCAGGTTGTCGGGTTGCGTTACTTCAACGTCTACGGTCTGCGCGAAGCGCACAAACAGCGAATGGCGTCGGTCGCGTTTCACTTTTTTAATCAGTTTCAGAAGGATAAGAAAGTACGTTTATTCGAAGGCGCGGAAGGTTTTGCCGATGGTGAACAGTTGCGTGACTTTATTTCGGTCGAAGACGTCGTCAATGTGAATTTGTTTTTTCACGACCATCCGGAACGCTCCGGCATTTACAACGTCGGCACTGGCGCGTGCCAAACATTTAACGATGTTGCGGTGGCGACCGTGAACACTTGTCGAGTGCGTCAAGGTGAAGCGGCGCTATCCCTGGTGGAGTTGCGCGCCCAAGGTTTCATCGAATACATTGAATTCCCGGTAGCCCTGCGCGGAAAATACCAAAGCTTCACACAGGCGGATAATTCCGCGTTGCGCAAGGCCGGATATGATGCGGCATTCTTAACGGTTGAGCAAGGTGTGGATCGTTATGTTCGTGAGTTGTCGATTGAAAAAGGCGTTGCCTAATGGATAATCCTAGAAACGGCAGTTGACCGCTCCTTCGGTTATTCAATATCATGGTTCCAATAAAGTTCTTCATAACTTGTGTGCTCACCCATTTGGTGAGAATCCGCTACGGGGCGGATTGCGCGGTTCTGGCGGCGCAGGGTGTCGTTGCAACTCGTTGGAATGGAATGACCATTCCGCCTTGCCGCGCCTTGCCCTGCACCCCCATAACCGCACACTCCGCCCCGTCCAACTGCCGCTTCTAGGATAAAAAAGGCTTAAGAATAGTACTCGCAGTTCAAGTCCGCCCATTTCGCGCTGCAGAGTCGCGAGGGCATATATTTAGCACGTTTAACGGGGAGCTAAGATGAAAAAACTGATTTCGTTTTTTGTTGTGCTGATGCTTATTTGTACTGCGAGTTTTGCGGTCGATTTGAATAAAGCAACACAAGCCGAGCTTGAAGCGCTTAAAGGGATTGGTGAAGTGAAGGCCAAAGCCATTGTCGACTATCGAACCAAGCATGGTCCGTTCAAATCCTCCGACGACCTCGACAAGGTGAAGGGTGTCGGTAAGGGCATTATCGCAAAGAATTCCAGGGACATTACCATTGACGGCCAGGCTCTGGACATGCCGACCACCGGCGACAAACCCGCTACGGAGAAATCCATGAATGCCAAGACGAGCAAATCGGCTGCCCCTGTTGCCGCGACCGTGCCGCCGGATGGGAAAATAATAATGAAAGACAAGAAGTGAATATTGCATAGGCGCCTTGGAAAGCCGCGCCATTGCTTGGTTGCAGCCCAGTAGTGGCTGGGAGGCGCGCTGTTATTGACTCTTGGGCCTATCAGTATTTAAAATCTCGATTCTACTGAAAACCTCGCCAGCGTATTTCGTGCGGGGATTTCTACTTTATGCGGGCGCGTAAACAATTCAAACGATTGCCTATGCGATAATCCTAGAAACGGCAGTTGACCGCGCCTTCGGTTATTCAACATCATGGTTCCAATAAAATTCTTCATAACTTGTGTGCTCACCCATTTGGTGAGAATCCGCTACGGGGCGGATTGCGCGGTTCTGGCGGCGCAGGGCAGCGTTGCAACTCGTTGCAATGGAATGACCATTCCGCCTCGCCGCGCCTTGCCCTGCAACCCATAACCGCACACTCCGCCCCGTCCAACTGCCGTTTCTAGGATAATTTACCTGGTAGATTTCCATCGAACCTAGAAACGGCAGTTGACCGCTGCGTCGGGGGCGCCACATCATGATTTTAGCTGAATGCTTCATAAGTTTTACGCTCACCCATTTGGTGAGAGGTCACTACGCGGCGGATTGCACGGTTCTGAGAGCGCAGGGTGGCGTTGCAACGAAAGAAACGACCATTGCGCCTCGCCGCGCCTTGCCCGGCGCCCCCATAACCGCACACTCCTCCCCGTCTAACTGCCGTTTCTAGGTTGAACACAGCATGTATAAAATTCTCGAAGATTTCGTTGGCGAAACGCCATTGGTTCGATTGCAGCGTATTCCAGGATTGACGAGCAATATCGTCCTCGCTAAATTGGAGGGTAACAATCCCGCCGGATCTGTAAAAGATCGCCCTGCGCTCTGCATGATTGCTAACGCAGAAAAGCGCGGTGCGATCAAGCCCGGCGATACCTTAATCGAAGCCACGAGCGGTAACACCGGCATCGCGCTAGCAATGGTGGCAGCTATGCGAGGCTACCGGATGATCCTGATCATGCCGGAAAATCAAAGTCTGGAACGGCGCCAGACCATGCGAGCCTTCGGCGCGGAATTGGTTCTGGTTTCGAAATCCGGAGGCATGGAACTGGCGCGCGATGTCGCGGAAAAAATGCAAGCGGAAGGCAAGGGAGTTATCCTCGATCAATTTGGCAATCCCGATAATCCGCTTGCTCACTACAGCGGGACCGGTCCGGAAATTTGGCGCGACACGAACGGCGCAATCACGCACTTTGTCGCTACGATGGGAACAACGGGAACAATCATGGGCACGTCGCGATTTTTCAAGGAAAAAAATCCAAGTATCCAAATTATCGGCGTGCATCCTAAAGACGGCGCCAATGTTCCGGGCATTCGCAAATGGCCGCCGGAATATCTGCCGAAAATTTTCGAGCGCAGTCGGGTCGATCGCGTGATTGAAGTCAGCCAACCGGAAGCAGAGGACATGGCGCGGCGCCTGGCGCGCGAAGAAGGAATATTTGCGGGAATCTCGTCCGGTGGCGGGCTGTCTGCGGCAATGCAGATTTCTGCGGAAGTTGAAAACGCCGTGATCGTTCACGTTGTCTGCGATCGTGGCGATCGTTATCTCTCGACCGGTGTTTTCCCCGAGTAACGGCCCAGTGTTGAAGCGGATTTTCCCGGTCGTTTTCGTTGTTTGCGTTTTTTGTCAGGCGATACCCGGCGTCGCGCTCACTCGAATTTCCGTCACTGCCGACGAAATTTCCAATCCCGGCGTTACGGCGAAACAAGTATCGGCTTCTTGGCGCTTGCTCGAACCTGCGGGCGATCTTCGCGTCAAGGTCGCTGAGTTCGTTAACCATGGCAAGCTGCTGCATAATATCGAACTCATCTGCGCACGCCTGACCATTTCGACGTCCGGCATCGCGTGTAACGAAGGCAAATTCATAGAATCCGCCGAGACCATTCCGCTGACTTTCCAGTTTGTAAACAGTGAAACATTGAGTGTCGCACTTCGACCAAAAAACGAATCGTGGCAAGTGAATTCTAACCGTGCGAACGGCAATTGGAATGCGACGATCGAGGTGAAGAATGGCGCTATCTCTCGCCTTGCGCCACTAATTCCACAAACATTGCCAAAACTTACGAAGGGTTCGATTTCCGGCCGTATCGAACTTACAACAGACCCACAAGACAACGCAAAAATTCAAGGCAGTTTCGCGCTGAAGGACGTCGATTTTAGCGACACCGCCGGTTTGCGCGCCGGCGAGAAAATCGCTGCGGTGTTCGATCTGAAAGCCCGGAGAATCGGCCAACGCTGGCAATTTACGACCGCGCTCGATTGGCCTGAAGGCGAAATGCTTTGGCAGCCGATCTATTTGGCAAAAAGCCAAAAACAATTGCGCGCCTCGGGAGTTTGGCATCCGGCATTTGTTCAAATCGACGCCGCCGAAATCGATTTTGCGCCCGTCGGGAAAATATCACTTAGTGGTCGATGGAACAATGATCCCGCTACATTAGCTGATTTAAACTTGCGCGGACGCGGCCTCGACCTGGCGCCGCTCTACGCAACCTGGGTGAAGCCATTTCTGGATGGAACAAGTTTCAACACGATCAGCGCGAGCGGGAAAGGAGATATCGACTTCGCGATTGTTAACGAGGAGATTCGGCGCGCGGATATCAAGCTGACCGGCGCAACCATCGCCGACGCCAACAACCGCTTCAAAATTGAGAATCTACGCGCTGACATTCCCTGGGTCAACTCCGGTGCCGGGGAGGGCGTTATCGCGTTTGACAGAGCTAATGTGGGCGGTTTGCCGATTGGTTCGGTGAAGTCCAAAGTCCAATTCAAGGGCGCGAGTTTTTCGGTTCCGGAATTGACGTTACCGGTGTTGGATGGCGCAATCAAGATTAGAAACATTAAGGCGCGCCGTGAGAGCAGGGATTGGCTCGGGGAGTTTGACGGGGAAGTGGAGCCGATAGCGCTGCCGAAACTCACGACAGCACTAAATTGGCCGACCATGGCGGGCTCGTTGCAAGGCGTGATTCCGCGAGTGCGCTTTGATGGCAAGAACGTTTTTATTGATGGCGCGTTGCAGTTTAAAGTGTTCGACGGAATTATGGTGGCGACCAATATGCAATTAACCGGCGCGCTCGGTGCGGCGCCACAATTGCAAGGAACGTTGGTCATGAGCAACTTGGATCTAGATGTGCTGACGAAAACATTTTCATTCGGCAAAATGCAAGGCCGAATCGACATGGCGATAGAAAATATGTTGTTATCGAATTGGAAACCCGTCAGTTTCGATGGCCGCGTCATGTCGAGTGAAGGCAAGTATCCGCGTAAGATCAGCCAGCAGGCGGTGCAAAATATTTCGTCCCTGGGCGGCGCAGGTGCAGCGGCGGCGATTCAGCGCAGTTTCTTGCGCATTTTCGAAACCTTTGGCTACAAGAAAATCGGCCTCACCTGCAAACTACGCAACACGGTATGCGAGATGGGCGGCGTGGCCGATACGGCGCAAGGTTATGTGATTGTGCAAGGTGGCGGCATCCCGTCGATTACGGTCATGGGATACAATCGCCAGGTCGGTTGGGAAGAGTTGCTCGCACGCATTAAGGCCGCTACGGAAAGCAACGTCGGGCCGGTGGTCAAATAGATTTTTAGATGAAGGAATCTGATGAAAAAATGCTTTAGTTTATTGATGTTGAGCGCCGCGCTCGGCGCCTGCGTCACGATCAATGTCTACTTCCCCGCCGCCGCCGCGGAGAAGGCCGCCGATAAGATCATCGACGAAGTGTTGCAGAGCAGGCAAGCGAACAAGCCCGCGCCGGCAACCGTCCCGAAATAATTGTTGTGATTTTCAAGCGAGGAATAGCTATGAATCGATGCGTTTCTTTACTGAGTTTTATTGTGTTGCTCGCCGCCGCGAATACAGCATGGGCGCAGGCGAACTTGGACGTTAATTCCCCCGGCGTCACCGCGATCACCAATTCCATGAAGGCGCGAAATGCCCAGTTGCAAGGCGCCTATCAATCGGGTGCGGTGGGCTTCACCAAGGACGGCAACGTCGCCCTGCGCGACGCCGCCGCCTTGCCGCTCAAGGATCGCGCCGCCATCAACGGCTTGGTTGCACAGGAGAATCAAGATCGCGCCGCGCTCTACAAAGAGATCGCTAAAGCAAACGGCCATCCCGAATGGGAAGGGGACATCCGTAACACCTTTGCGCAGCGTTTCATTCAGAAGGCCGGCGCCGGATGGTATGTGCAAGATGGCAACGGAGCGTGGGTGAAAAAGTAAAATCTTGGCGCCAATTCTTGTTTTCGATATCGAAACCATCCCGGACACCGATGGGCTGACTAAGCTTTACGATCTTCCGCCCGATACGCCCGCCGTTGAAGTTGCCGAGCGGGCGTTCACTGAGCGGCGCGAAAAAACCGGCGGTGATTTTTTGCCGTTGCACGTTCATCGCGTCGTCGCGATTTCCTGCGCATTGCGCGATCGCGACAATTTCAAAGTGTGGTCGCTCGGCACGCCGCAGGATAATGAGGCGACCTTGATCCAGCGCTTTTTTGACGGCATCGAAAAATACACGCCGCAACTCGTGTCATGGAATGGTGGCGGATTTGATTTGCCCGTATTGCACTATCGCTCGTTGGTGAATGGCGTCATCGCGCCGCGCTATTGGGAACTCGGCGAAGAAAATCGCGACTTCAAATGGAATAACTACATCAGCCGCTATCACACGCGTCATCTTGATCTGATGGACTTATTGGCGCTGTATCAGCCGCGCGCAAATGCGCCGCTCGACGCGCTGGCCAAGCTATGCGGATTTCCCGGCAAGCTTGGCATGGATGGCTCAAAAGTGTGGCAAGCATTTCAAGATGGCGAAATCGTATCGATTCGAAACTATTGCGAAACCGATGTCATCAACACCTATCTGATGTTCCAGCGTTTTCAACTCACGCGCGGCCATGTGACCCGCGATCAATATGAAAAAGAAATAACGCTGGTACGTGACACGCTGAGTCAACTAGATGGCCCACACTGGCGCGAGTACCTTAACGCTTGGCGCTATTGATGTTGGAGCACGCCTACGCGCAGCGCGTGCCCACCTGCTGTTGCCGCATCCGTTCCTCTTACGTGGCGCGCGGCACGACCTCGGCGACAAAACGTTCCAACGCTACCAGCGATTCTGCCAGGCTAGCGCGGGCAAAATTAAATAACAAACTCGACACCCCAAGCTCGCGAAAGGCGCGAATATCGTCGGCGACGTTATCATCACTGCCGGTGAACAACTGACGCTTCCCGTCGTCAATGATGGGCGTTTGCGTCTCTTTGTACCACGGCGCCCAGTAGGCGATCGCAATACTTTGCGGATCGCGCTTGGCGCGTACCGCATCCTGGCGTAGGCGCTCGATAGCACCGGTGAAAAGTTCGAGCGTGTTGAGCAAAAATTGTGGGTTTGAGCCGATTGGGTACCAAGCGTCGCCCAACGCAATCACACGCCGCAGCGCGGCAGGGCTTTCGCCACCGACCCAAATCGGTGGATGCGGTTTTTGCAGCGGTTTGGGCAAAAACGTAACGTCGTGGAACTTGGCGTATTGCCCTTCGTAATGCGGCGAATCTTGCGTCCACAATACTTTAAAAATACGTAAATACTCGTCAGTCACTTTGCCGCGCTCGGCGAACGGTGGCGCCCCGATAGCCTGAAATTCTTCGTCCATCCAGCCCGCGCCGATGCCGACATCCAATCGGCCATTGGAAAGCACGTCGATGGTGGCGAGGGCCTTGGCGGTGAATACCGGTGGGCGATGCGGCGCCACCATCACCGATGTGAGTAAGCGAATCTTGCTCGTTGCCGCCGCGAGATAGGCGAGCACCGCGAGCTGCTCTAAGCAGTCGCCATCGGATGCGCCGGCCATCTTGCGCGCCGCGTTGTACGGGTAGGGTGAGGTGATGCTGCGCGGGATGATCACGTGGTCGGGCAGCGCCAAATGGGCGAAGCCCAATTGCTCGCCGCGTTGGGCGAGGGCAAGCACGGCTTGTTGCGTGGCAAGCGCGCCGCGAGTGGGAATGCTGAATCCGAAATCCATGGCGCAATTATACCCGCACCGCGACCTGTTAGAATCGCAGTGAACATCGAACTCTCAATTCTTATTCGTGCCGAAACTCACACTGACGACACTCGACGACATCGGCGAGATCGTGCCGGGTCATTCGATTGCGGAAATAATCATCAATGCACTTTCCGCGAACGGACTTGCGCTTTGCGACGGGCATGTCGTCGTGATTTGCCAAAAAATCGTTTCCAAGGCGGAGAACCGCTATGTCGAGCTCGCTACGATCAATCCGACCGATCGCGCCTGCGAGCTTGCGGTGTTATGCGAAAAGGATCCACGCCTGGTAGAACTAGTGTTGGGCGAGTCGAGCGAGGTGCTGCGGTGTGTGAAGGATGTGCTGATTGTCCGGCATCGCCTAGGATTCATCGTCGCCAATGCCGGCATTGATCAATCCAATATCCCTGGCGCCGGCAAACGCGTGCTGTTGTTGCCGCAAGACCCCGATGGCAGCGCCGCGCAAATTCGAAACGCGCTTGCGCAGCGCCTAGGCGTTCGGGTTGGCGTTATTATTAGCGACAGTTTTGGTCGCCCGTGGCGTTTGGGCGTATGTGGCGCCGCAATTGGCTGCGCCGGTATAAATCCATTGATCGATTTGCGCGGAAAGCCCGATCGATTCGGTCGCGCGTTGCGTGTCACGCAGGTTGCCATAGCGGATGAAATCGCCGGAGCGGCAACGTTGTTGATGGGCGAAGCCGACGAAGGCCGTCCGATCGTATTGGTGTCGGGTGTCGCCGCGGAATATCTATCCGACGCTGGATCGGCCACGCAATTACTGCGACCGGCCAAACAAGATCTTTTTCAATAGCTAACGAGTACGCGCTATGCAAATCGCAATGATTGGTTTGGGCCGCATGGGCGGCAATATCTCGCGGCGCTTGATGCGTGGCGGCCACGAATGTGTTGTTCACGATGTCGATGCTCAAGCGATCAGCCTGCTGGCCGCCGAGGGTGCGATTGGTGCGCTTGATATCGATGCGCTGGTTGCTAAGTTGCGCGCCCCGCGCACAGTGTGGCTTATGCTTCCGCACGGCGCGATCACCGAAAATACCATCAGCCTGCTCTCGACGAAACTCTCCGCGGGCGATGTCATTATCGATGGCGGCAATAGTTTTTATCAAGATGATGTGCGCCGCGCCGAGCATCTCGCTGACAAGGGCATACACTATCTCGACGTCGGCACCAGCGGCGGCGTGTGGGGCTTGGAGCGCGGCTATTGCATGATGATCGGCGGCGACAAAGGCGCGGCTGAGCGGCTTGATCCTATTTTCGCGACACTTGCTCCCGGCCTTGGTGCGATTGAGCGCACGTCCGATCGCGACGGTCACGATGCGCGCGCCGAGCAAGGCTATCTATACTGTGGCCCGGCCGGCGCCGGACATTTCGTTAAAATGATTCACAACGGCATCGAATACGGCATGATGCAGGCGATGGCCGAAGGATTCGATATTATGCGCAGCGCCTCGCAGGAAATTATTCCTGCCAATCGCCGTTATCAATTGAACCTCGCCGACATTGCCGAAGTATGGCGACGCGGCAGCGTCGTTTCATCGTGGTTGCTGGATTTGACCGCCGCGGCGCTCGCCAAGGACGCGAGCCTAGCGCAATTTTCCGGTGTTGTGCACGATTCTGGCGAGGGGCGCTGGACGGTGCAAGCGGCTATCGAAGAAGCAGTTCCAGCGGAAGTGTTGACTGCTGCGCTGTTTGCGCGCTTTCGTTCCAGACAGGATCACACCTACGCCGAGAAAGTGCTTTCGGCAATGCGATTTATGTTTGGCGGACATCGCGAGCCGCCCGCGAAGTGAGCGAATTCGCCTTCGCCGGCCCGAGCGGTGGGAACTAGGGTCGTCGCACTTTGCGGTGGCGTCGGTGGCGCAAAGCTGGCCTATGGGTTGTCGCGTCTGCTACGTCCTGAGGACCTTTGCATCATCGTCAATACCGGCGATGATTTTGAACATCTCGGACTGCACATTTGCCCGGATATCGATACTGTCACGTACACGCTTGCCGATGTTGCGCACGCGGGCCAAGGGTGGGGCCGCGCCGATGAGCAATGGATGGTCATGCAAGAGATCGAGCGCCTTGGTGGTGAGAGTTGGTTTAAGCTCGGTGATCGCGATATTGCTTTGCATCTATTGCGAACGCAAAAGATGCGCGCCGGTAGCACACTCACCGAAGTAAGCGCGTATTTTGCCGCAAAGCTCGGTGTGCGTCATTCCGTTGTCCCCATGTGCAATCAGCGTGTTCGCACGGTTCTCGAAACTGAAGCCGGTGAACTCGCGTTTCAAGAGTATTTTGTAAAACATCAATGTGAACCGATCGTCCACGCGTTGCAATATGCCGGCGCCGATGATGCGGGGCTGACGCCGGAAGTAACCCATGCGTTGCAGGACGACAACTTGCGCGGCGTGATCGTTTGTCCGTCCAATCCCTATCTCAGTATCGCGCCGATTCTTGCTGTTTCCGGCTTGCGTGCGCGGTTGCGAGCCCTTTCGGTGCCGGTGCTGGCGGTTTCACCGATAGTCGCCGGCCAGGCCCTTAAAGGCCCGGCGGCAAAAATGATGCACGAACTAGGCCATCATGGAGGCGCCTTGGGAATTGCAAATCTTTATGCGGATTTTATCGATGCACTGATGCTCGATACGCAAGATTTCGCGCTCGCGGGCCGCCATAATGCGGTCAGTCCGCGCTTGTTATTTGGCAATATCATCATGACCTCGCGCGATGAACGCGTTGAACTTGCGCGCACCTGTCTCGACCATCTTGATCATCTGGGCGGTTGACAATGAGACGGTATTTTGCTCACTTAGACGACTCATAAACTGATCGCGCCTGCCTGATACAATTACACTAGATTGCCATGCAAGTTCAGATAAACCAACGCTAACCTGATTGAGGGAATGTAGAGAAATGAAAGAGCTATCTTGTCGTTGGCTGTACGCTTTTTCCGTGATGGGCGCGTTGATTGCTGCTCGTGGCGTGACTGCAATGCAAAATGAGCCTGGCGATTTCAGGGGTGTGCCATGGGGTGCGCCACTCGAAGAACACAGATCCGGCTTGGCGCTGATGAGCGGCGATGATCAATTGGCGCATTATCGTCGCGTTCCGGATACCAACACTTTCGCGCATATTGACACTTGGCGTATCAGTTATCGTTTCTACAAGAATCGATTCAGTTCGGCAATGGTGACCATAGTCGGCATCAACAATTTTAATTCGATGTTGAGTCACCTCACCAAAACCTATGGACAGCCTGATTCGGTGAGTCCGCGTCACCGCATTTATACTTGGGCTGGCGAGAACGCCGGTATCATGTAACCGGTAACCCTACAGCGTTATATTTCTCGACGCACAGTTTCGGCACGATGCGCTCACGTTCAACAACGCGGGGGGTGGCATGGTCAAACGAGCATTGGCGACCGACAGGTCACAGCCGGAGTCAGCATGGCGAGAGC